>JABIUG010000159.1 GCA_018700655.1 Rhodospirillaceae bacterium
ATTCCTGCAACCAGCGAACAAGAGCGCTAGAAAGGAGCTTCGGAGAGCGCAAAAAAACTACGCACTCTCTGTCAGCGAGGGCGTGGACGCCGAGCTCTGCGCGAAGATCCGGCAGCACACGTGCACCATCAGGAGGTGCTTAGCTCACTGGTTCGTCACTTTACGGTTAACGCTGAAGCAGGTTTTTATAAAATGGTGTTTTCATACTGAAAAAGGCGCTAAGCAATTATTATTATGTGCGCCCTCTGCAAGCAAGCCTCACCGTACCGTGACGAAGCAGTCAACTAAGCACCTCCTGACCCGCGCGTGCGCTCCGTTTTTCGCCGTGGCAGCAGCACAGGTCTGCTGCACAACCTGTTCCGCAATCCCGATCGCCCCCTGCCGCTCAACGAGCTGGGCGGTGGCCAGCTGACCACGGCCGAAGCCGCGCTGCATTGGTATCAGGGGCTTGACCCCCGGCCCCTGGCCGAGATCCCGCAGGAAGAACTCGATGCCCTGCGCCTGCGCGTCCATGCGGCCATTGCGGCTTCGCTCCCCGGCAACATCTTCTGCAAGATCCATGGTGCCATCTTCGAGCTGCGCGGGACCATGACGGTCAACCTCGATGTCAGTGCCGGCGCGATCTACATCGTGCGCAATCCGCTCGATGTCGTGCTTTCCTATGCCGACTTCCAGGGTATCTCGGTCGATGTTGCAACCAAGGGGCTGGGCGCCAGAAACTTCGAGCTGCCGCGTGACAGCGACAACGTATCCGAGCCGCTGGGCAGCTGGTCGCAGAACGTCGAGAGCTGGACCGGGCAGCCAAGTCCGGCGCTTCATGTCGTGCGTTACGAGGATCTGATCGCCAAGCCGGTTGCGGCCTTTGGCAAGGTCGCGAAATTTCTCGGGATTGATGCGCCGCGCCCGCGGCTTGAACGGGCCGTGCGTTTTTCTTCGTTCAAGGTCTTGCGTGGCCAGGAAGACCGGTCCGGTTTTGCGGAACGCTCACCGGCCCAGGAGCGATTTTTCCGAAGCGGCCGGGCGGGTGGCTGGCGTGATGCGCTGAGTGACGAGCAGGTTACCGCAATCGTGTCTGACCATCGCGAACAGATGGTCCGCTTCAACTATGTTCCGGATGGATTCTGACAATGGGCAAGATCGTCTGGCTGGCCAGCTATCCGAAATCAGGCAACACGTGGATGCGCGCGTTCCTGCACAATCTTTTCCGCAATCCCGAAGAGCCGTTGCCGCTCAACCAGCTGGGCGGCGGTAACCTCACGACTTCTGATTCCGGCCTGCATTGGTACCGGGCGCTCGATCCGCGCGAGCCCGGAACATGGAGTGCCGACGAAATCGCCGCCATGCGCCTGAAAGTGCACGAGAACATTGCGGCCACGGTGCCGGGCAGCATTTTCTGCAAAACCCATTGCGCTCTTTTTGAGCTGAATGGCCGCATGACCGTGAACGTGGCGTCCAGCGCCGGCGCCATCTACATCGTGCGCAACCCGCTCGATGTCGCGTTGTCCTTCGCCGATTATCTAGGTGTCGAGGTCGATATCGCGATCAAGGTTCTGGGCGAGAGATTCTTTGAATTGCCGCGCAATGGTGACGCCGTCACATCGCCCCTGGGAAGCTGGTCACAAAACGTCGAAAGCTGGACTGGGAATCCAAACCCGGCCCTGCATGTCGTGCGTTATGAAGACATGCTCGACCAGCCGGTGACGGCGTTCGGCGGGCTGACCAAATTCCTGGGCGTTCCAGCCCCACCCGACAGGCTCGAAAAGGCGATCCAGCATGCCTCGTTTGATGAGCTGCGTACCCAGGAGGACCGGGCCGAGTTTACAGAACGTTCGCCCAGCCAGGAACGGTTTTTCAGAAGCGGCAAGTCAGGCGAGTGGCGTGACAAGTTGAGCGACGACGAAGTCGCCCGGATTGTTGGTGATCACCGTGAACAGATGTCACGCTTCGGCTACATCCCGGATGGTTTCTGACGATGGGCAACATCATGTGGCTTGCCAGCTATCCGAAATCGGGCAACACGTGGATGCGTGCTTTCCTCCACAACGTCCTGCGCCAATCCACAGAACCTGCCGACATCAACCAGATGACAGGGTCGTTGACCCAGGGCGAGTCTTCGATCGGCTGATACCGTATCGTCCATCCACGTCCGGCCAGCCAGTGGACCCCGGCCGAAGTCGCCCGCATGCGTCCGCGCGTACACGAAATGATCGCGGGCGGCCAGAAGGGCACTGTCTTCTGCAAGACCCACAACATCCTGAACAGAGTTCATGGTCAGCCGACGATCAACACCAAGGTGAGTGCGGGCGCGATCTACATCGTGCGCAATCCGCTCGATGTGTTGTCGTCGTTTGCAGATTTTCAGGGTGTCGGGATCGACGAGGCCATCACCATCATGGCGACGCAGGATTTCGCCACGATGCAGACCGATGGCAATGTCTGCGAGACGCTGGGGAGTTGGTCGCAACATGTCTCGAGCTGGACAAAACAGAGCAGCCAGGGTTTCCACGTCGTACGCTACGAAGACCTGATCGATGATCCGGTCAAGGCGTTCGGAGAGGTGCTTGCCTTCATGAAACTTGAGGTAGCGCACAAGCGTCTGGAACGTGCCGTTCGCAATGCTTCGTTCAAGGAACTGCGCAAGCAGGAGGATGAGCGTGGTTTCAACGAACGTCCCGATCATCAACAGCGGTTCTTCAGAAAAGGGCGTGCAGGCCAATGGAAACATGAGCTCAGCGCCGCGCAGGTTGCCCGTATGTGTGACGAACACGGTGAAATGATGGAGAAGTTCGGTTATCTCCCCGACCGTCAGGCACCGCTGTTGCAAGAGAAGGAGTAGGTTTTGGGCCAAATCATCTGGATCGCGAGTTATCCGAAATCCGGCAACACCTGGACCCGTGCTTTCTTGCATAATGTCTTCCGTGATCCGCAATCATCCTTCAATATCAATGACTTGACCTTATTGACTGCGAATGAGGCGGCAAACGCAAATTACTGGGACCTGGACCCCAGGCCCTGGCAGGAATGGTCCAACGAAGATGTTGCGGCGATGCGCGCCACGGCACAGGCCAGGCTTGCCGCATCGCGGGCGCACACGATTTTCTGCAAGACGCATCTTGCCGTGATGGAGGTTCGCAAGCACGCCACGATCAACTTGAAGGTGACGGCTGGAGCGATCTACCTGATCCGCAATCCGCTCGACATCGTGATTTCCTATGCCGACCACCAGGGTTTGACGATCGATCAGCAGATCGAACTGCTGAACCTCGAAAACTACGAAACGCCCAATGCCGATACCCTGGTCAACGAACCCATGGGGAGCTGGTCACAACATGTCGAAAGCTGGACGGGCCGGCCCAATCCAGCGCTTTACGTGATGCGTTACGAAGACATGGTCGCCAACCCGGTCAAGGCGTTCAGCGGGTTGGTGAAGTACCTCCAAATCGACGCACCGCGCAGCCGGATCGAGCGCGCCGTCAAGAACTCGTCGTTCAAGGTGCTGCGCCACCAGGAAGAGCTTCATGGTTTTGCCGAAAAGACGATTGCCCAGAAGAACTTTTTCCGCTCGGGCAAATGTGGGGAGTGGAAAGACGTTCTGAGCGAGGAGCAGGTTGCGGCCATCTGCAACAATCACCGCGATCAGATGACACGTTTCGGATATCTGCCGGAAGGGTATTAGGCCCGTGGGCAAGATCCTCTGGCTGGCAAGTTATCCAAAATCCGGCAACACCTGGACCAGGGCTTTCCTGGGCAACCTGATGAGAGGGCAGAGCACACCGCTGGATCTCGAGGACCTGACCCGCTTCATGCCGCTCGACAGCGCGCGACGGTATTTCGAGGCGGTGGCACCAGGTCTTTCCGAGATTCTCTCGAGCGAGCAGGCTGCAGCCCAGCGCGGGCCGGTTCAGGCCATGCTGCGGCGCATTTGGGCACGACCCACGATCACATGGTCAAGGTCATGACGACACCTAGTTATGTCCTGGCGGGATCACCCCGGCAAGCGCCCCAGCTGCTGGGAAGCTGGAGCCAGAATGTCGAAAGCTGGACTGCACAACCCAATCCTGCACTGCATGTCATGCGCTACGAGGACATGCTCGCCGATCCCTTGCGTGCCTTTACCGGACTGACCGGATTCCTGGGCCTGAAAGCTGCGGACGACAAGATTGATGAGGCGATTGAACGGTCGTCCTTCAAAACACTGCAGGATCAGGAGGAACGCCAGGGATTTGCCGAGCGCGGCAGGCTTCAGAAACAGTTCTTTCGCAAGGGCCGGTCGGGATCCTGGCGCGAAGAACTAAGCGACGAACAAGTCGTGGCCATCGTGCAGCACAACCGTGCGCAAATGGCCCGCTTCGGCTATCTTCCTGACGGTATGTAGGGGCCTTTTCATGGGCAAGATTATCTGGATCGCCAGCTATCCCAAATCGGGCAACACCTGGCTGCGCATCTTTCTGTTCAACCTGTTTGCCGACAGCCCCGAGCCGATGACGCTTTCGGAGGTCAGCCACATGTCGACCTCCGACACGGTGTTGCGCTGGTACCGTGAGGTTGATGAGCGTGATCCCGCGAGTTGGACGATGCATGATGTCGCCGACCTGCGTCTTGTGATGCAGCGCCACATGACGACCCAGTCGCTCGATGCCGTTTTCATGAAAACCCATGCCGCCCTGGTGCCGATGGCGGGGCGTCAGCCGTTTGACATGGAAGCCAGCGCCGGCGCGGTCTACATCGTGCGCAATCCGCTCGACGTTGCGGTCTCCTATATGCGTCATGCCGGCGTTCCGGCCGACCAGATCGTCGACATCATGTCGACCCCCAACCACATGCTGCCCCGGACCGATGATCTGGCCGAGTTTGTCCAGGGTGGCTGGTCGCAGAACGTGATGAGCTGGACGCGCGAGCCCAACCCCGCCATCCACGTCGTGCGCTACGAGGACCTGGCAGCCAAGGGCATGGAGACGTTCGGGGCGATCTGCAGTTTTCTCAAGCTCGAGATGGACGAGGAACGCGTTGCCCGTGCGCTCGACCATGCTTCGATCACGACGTTGCGCAGACTGGAGGATGAACAGGGTTTCAACGAACGTTCGGTCCATCAGGAGCGGTTCTTCGGTGAAGGTGGTGTTGATGCCTGGAAGCGCGATCTGCCCGAAGAGAACGCGCGCCAACTGGTGCAGCGCCATCGCGCGCAGATGGAACGCTTCGGTTACGTCCCGCCGGGCTGGTAGAACCAGATGGGCAAGATCCTGTGGCTGGCGAGTTACCCGAAATCGGGCAACACCTGGGTGCGCCTGTTTCTGGCCAATCTGCTCAAAGGCGACGGTAACGCTCCGGTCGCGCTCGATCGGATCGGTGAGGCGACCCTGGCCGAACCCGGTACCGCGGGTTTTGCGCTGTTTGATCCGCGGCCCTGGCAGGACTGGTCGATCGAGGAGGTCGCCGCGATGCGGCCCAGGGTTCAGGAGCGGATTGCCTCAACTGGCCCCGGTGTTGTTCCGGTCAAGACCCACAGCGCGTTCGTGCTGGTCAAGGGAGTGCCTGTCATCAACATGGCGGTCACGGCAGGCGTGATCTATGTCGTGCGTAACCCGCTCGATGTCGCGGTTTCCTACGCCCATCATCAGGGGGTCGAGGTCGACCGGATTATCGAGATCATGGCATCGAACATGTTCCGCACGCCGTCGAACGCGGCCAACGTCTATGAAGTGATGGGGAGCTGGTCGCAGCATGTCGCGAGCTGGACCGCGAGCAAGAGCGCGATGATCCACATCATGCGCTACGAGGACATGCTGGCCGACCCCCAGGGCGCGTTTGCCGGGCTGGTCGGTTTCATGCGCATCGAGATGGCCGATGATGCGGTGCGACGTGCCGTGGAGATGAGCGCTTTCGATGCGGTCAGCCAACAGGAAACCGCCGAGGGGTTCGCCGAACGCACACCGGCCCAGGATCGTTTCTTCCGTTCCGGGCAGGCCGGGCAATGGCGCGAGGTTCTGAGCGACGCGCAGATCGCCGCAGTGGTCGACGCCCATCGTGACGAGATGGCGCGTTACGACTATCTGCCCGAAGGTTTCTGAGGCTTTCGCGATGGGCAAGATCTTCTGGCTCGCCAGCTATCCGAAATCGGGCAACACCTGGATGCGGGCCTTTCTGCACAACCTGATCCATGACAAGGGTGGACCGCTCGACGTCAACGCGATTTCCAAGACCGCCCTGCTCGATGCGGGAAAACGTTATTACACGCCCTTCACAGCCAAGGATCCCGCGACCCTGGACCGTGAAGAGGTCGCAGGCATGCGACCCCGGGTGCAGGCTGCGATGGCGGCGGGAAAACCCGGCACCGTGTTTGTCAAAACCCACACCGCGCTCACCATGCTGGCGGGTTATCCAAGCCATGATCCCGCGCTTACCGCCGGTTCGCTCTACATCGTGCGCGACCCCCGCGATGTCGTGATCAGCTATGCCGATCACCTGGGGATCTCGATCGACCGGGCGATCGCCGTGATGGCGACCGAGGATAGCCAGACCGACGCCAGCGAAAAGGGCGTGACCGAGTTCATCGGTTCCTGGTCGCAGAATGTCACGGGCTGGACCGGCCAGGCCGGAGCGACGGTGATGGTCGTGCGTTACGAGGACATGCTCGACAAACCCAAGGAGACCTTTGGCGGTGTCGTGCGCTTTCTTCATCTCGACCGGACGTCGCAGATGATCCGGAAGGCGATCGAGAACACCAGGTTCGACAAGCTGGCGCGCCAGGAGGCCCGCGACGGCTTCGGGGAGCGTTCGCCCAAGCAGCACAGATTTTTCCGTCGTGGCCGCGCAGGCGGTTGGCGCGCTAAACTGAGCGACGATGAGGCCGCGCGGATCGTCGCGGACCACGGTGCTGTGATGCGCCGTTTTGGTTATCTGAATGACGGGGAAACATGAGCCAGACCGATGTGATCGCCAATCTGGCGACGGTGAAGGAAGAAATCGCCATGGCCGCCAGGACGTCCGGGCGTGCGGTCGATGCCGTGACCCTGGTTGCGGTCTCGAAAATCCACGATGCCGGTCACATCCGCCCCACGCTGGAAGCGGGTCATCGTGTTTTCGGTGAAAACCGTGTGCAGGAAGCGCAGGGCAAATGGCCGGGCCTGAAGGCGGACTTTGACGGTGTCGAACTCCACCTGATCGGTCCGCTCCAGACCAACAAGGCCGATGATGCCGTCGAACTGTTCGACGTCATCGAAAGCGTTGATCGCCTCAAGCTGGTCAACGCGCTGGCACGTGCGATGGAAAAGATCGGACGCCGTCCCGCGTGTTTCATCCAGGTCAATACCGGTGAAGAAGACCAGAAGGCCGGGTGTCTGCCCGATGAAACCGACGCCCTGGTCAAAGCCGCCCGCGAAGCCGGCCTCGATGTCATCGGACTGATGTGTATCCCGCCGTTCGATGAGGAACCTTCGCTCCATTTCGCCCTGCTTGCCGAGATTGCACGGCGCAATGGGCTCGAGCAGCTCTCGATGGGTATGTCGGGCGATTACGAGACCGCGGTGACGTTCGGCGCCACCCACGTGCGCGTCGGCACGGCTATCTTCGGGTCCAGATCGGATCACGTTTAGACGGAAACACTTCGTGGTTCAGTCTAAACGTTTGAATCCGCTCTGTTTCATAGAGTTAGAGCAACTTCACCCGATGTGATTGTATCGCGAAGCGATTTGATCACATCGGGATTTGCTCCAGGCCAAAACCGGCTGCTTGACCCTCTTGCGCCCTCGCGCGATAACGCGGCCAATCTGACAATGGAGTGGTCGCGATGGAGTGGTCCCGATGAACCGGGTGTTTTCCGGCATTCAGCCGACCGGCAGCCTGCATCTTGGCAATTATCTCGGCGCCCTGAAGCGTTTCGTGGAGATGCAGGACGACTATGGCTGCATCTATTGCATCGTCGATCTGCACGCGATCACGATGCCTTATGATCCCGCCGAACTGCGCGCCTCGACGCGTGAAGTGACGGCCGGTTTTCTGGCCGCCGGGCTCGATCCCTCACGCTGCATCGTGTTCAACCAGAGCCAGTGCACGATGCACATGCGCCTGGCCTGGATGCTGTCGTGCCTGACGCCGCTTGGCTGGCTCAACCGCATGACCCAGTTCAAGGAAAAGGCCGGCAAGAAACGCGACAATGCGAGCCTGGGGCTCTACGGCTATCCGGTGCTGCAGGCCGCCGACATCATCGGCTATCACGCCACGCACGTACCGGTCGGTGAAGACCAGAAACAGCATCTGGAACTTGCCCGCGATATCGCAGGCACGTTCAATCATCAGTTCGGCGTCGAGTACTTTCCCTTGCCCGAGCCGGTGATCACCGGTGAAGCGACCCGGGTGATGTCGCTGCGTGACGGCACCAAGAAGATGTCGAAATCCGACGAAAGCGACTATTCGCGCATCAACCTGACCGATGACCGCGACACCATCGCCAAGAAATTCCGCAAGGCACGGACCGATAGCGAGCCCGGCGTGACATACGATGCCGAGAACAGGCCGGAAGCCTCGAACCTGATCACGATCTATGCCGCGTTGGCCGACAGCACGCGCCAGCAGGTGGTCGACCAGTTCGCCAGTGCCCAGTTCAGCGACTTCAAGAAACAGCTCACCGAACTGGCGGTCGAAAAGCTGGGTCCGGTCGGTGAAGAGATGAAACGCCTGAGTGCCGATCCCGGCCATGTCGATGGCGTGCTGCGCGATGGTGCGGAACGCGCCAACCAGATCGCCGAACCGATCCAGCGCGACGTCGAGGAGATCATGGGATTCCTCGTGCCCTGAACGGATTGCTGTGATGCTCAAAACAGGTTTGGCGGGCCGATCGCCGGTTGACTTGGGGTCTGGGCGAACGAAGATGAAAGCGGGCCTGATCTGAATTTGTAAGGTAGAGCAGCTTCACTCATTCGGATTAAATCAATCCGAACGGGATCTGCTCTGGGAAGGTAGAACGTGCCCGGTAGCGCAACTGACACCGAACCGGTCGCGACCTTCGACCAGAAGGTCGATGCCTGGATTGTTGACGATGCCGAGGCCTGCAAGGCCTTGCTGGTGCACGATTCGCTCGTGCCGCCACCCTATGCAGAGCTCTATGCCGAGCTCACTGCGATGTTTTCGGGACGACTCGCAACCCGGTTGATGGCTGAAGTGACGCCCGGGACCTACCAGCGGAGGGTAATCTCGCCTTCTGCCCTGTTTTTCACTGACCCCGGCTTCCCGACCAAAGACAAGACGCTTGTTCTGGCCTTTGCCGGCCGGCAACAGCGCCTGATGATTCCCAACGTCCTGTTCCTGCAGGGCCTATCGGCAAAGCACTACGATATCGTGTTGCTGAGCGACCCGAGCCAGCATCATTTCAAAAAGGGCTGCCCCGGTTATGCCGACAGCTTTATGGGTCTGGTCAACGCGCTTGAGCGCGATATGCCACGTGCGAACTATCGTCGCACCGTGGCGTTCGGGGTCAGCATGGGCGGCCTGCCGGCGATCCGCTATGCCCTGGTAACCGGTGTCGAGCGCGGCATCTGTGTCGGCGCCCGGGCATCATGGGATATCTATCGCCTGTTGATCGGTGATGCCCCACCGCATTTTTACGATCCGATCTGTGCCTGCAGCAAGCTGGACCACCCGGGCCTGGTGTTTGTCTATGGCGCCGACAACGAAAAGGACCGGGACCAGGCGCGTGACTTCAGCAAACTGCTGGGGGCACAGACGGTCGAGGTTCCAGAGGTCAGCTCCCACAACATCCTGGCGACCATGCTGGAATCGCGAACCCTGGGACCTTTCCTCGATCAGCTCTTCCGTGCAAAGGCCGCCCGTTTTGCCTGGTCGGTCGCGCACGGCTGATTCCAGAGCCCGATCGGTTCAGGTCAGCCCGTGCGGGGTTTCCGGCGAAAGGTCAGGAACACCGGGGGGCGCCCGGCAGCTCTCGCCTTGGCCTCATAACGTGTCTCAGGCCAGTCAGCGGGACGGTCGCGCCAGTCGCCGGGGCGTTGTGCGGTCCAGACGAGATCGGGATGAGGCCAGACGGCCGCCATCATCCAGCGGGCATAGTCCATGATGTCGGTCGCCAGACGCAGCTCTCCACCATCGATGAGAAGATCGCAGAAACGGTCTGCCGACCATGGATTGACGATGCGCCGCTTGTGATGGCGCGCCTTGGGCCAGGGGTCGGGGAACAACACCATGATGCGCTCCAGACTTGCCGCCGGCAGGGCCTCAAGATAGGGCCTGACGTCATTGTCGATGATGCGCACATTGTCGAGTTTGGTGTCATCGAGATGGGCGAGCAGGCTGGCGACACCGTTCAGGAATGGTTCGGCGCCCAGGATCGTGACGTCGCGATGACGGGCCGCCTGCCAGGCGAGGTGTTCGCCGGCGCCGAAACCAATCTCGAGCCACAGGCGGTCACGTCCGGCCTGGGGGCCTTTGAGATCAACGCCACCCTGCGCGTCGATCCGGGGGCGCAACCCGGGCAGGACCGAATCGACCAGAACCTGGCGGCGGGCCGAAAGGTCGTGGCCCTTGCGCCGGCCATAAAGCCTGCGATCGGAACCCGTTGCGGGGCCTGAATCGTTCATGACAACCCTGCATCGTTCGGGCTAGAGGCGCCCGCCCGAACCTTAGCCGGCGGCGCTTTTCAGGGCATCGACCAGATCGATCTTTTCCCAGGAGAACCCGCCATCGGCCTCGGGCTCGCGGCCGAAATGACCGTAGGCCGCGGTGCGCTCGTAGATCGGACGATCAAGCTGGAGCTGGTTGCGGATACCGCGCGGCGTCAGATCCATGACCTGACGCAAGGCGTCTTCCAGTCTGGCTTCGTCGACCTGGCCGGTGCCGTAGGTATCGACGTAGACCGAAAGCGGGTCGGCCACGCCGATCGCATAGGAAAGCTGAATGGTGCAACGTTCAGCCAGGCCCGCGGCAACAACATTCTTGGCGAGGTAACGCGAGGCATAGGCTGCCGAACGGTCGACCTTGCTGGGATCCTTGCCAGAGAATGCTCCGCCGCCATGGGGCGCTGCGCCGCCATAGGTGTCGACAATGATCTTGCGCCCGGTCAGGCCGCAGTCACCATCGGGACCGCCGATCACGAAATTGCCGGTCGGGTTCACATAGAAGGTCTCGTCGGGGCACATCCAGCCATCGGGCAGAACCTCCTCGACATAGGGCCGCACGATTTCCTTGACCTGATCCTGATTGAGGCTGGCATCGTGCTGGGTCGAGACAACCACCGAAGTGGCGCGCACGGGTTTGCCGTCCTCGTAGGCCAGGGTCACCTGACTTTTTGAATCGGGCGCCAGAAGCGGCTCGGTACCATCGTGGCGGACATCGGCCAGGCGTTTGAGAATCTGGTGTGACAGATGGATCGGTGCCGGCATCAGTACACTGGTCTCACGGCAGGCGTGTCCGAACATGATGCCCTGATCGCCGGCGCCTTCGGCCTTGTTGCCTGCGGCATCGACACCCTGTGCGATATCGGCCGATTGTTCGTGAAGGCGGACCTGGACCTCTGCATTCTTCCAGTGGAAGCCGTCCTGTTCGTAGCCGATCGCCTTGACCGCGCCGCGAGCGAGGTCTTCAACCTGCTCGATGATCCCCTGGGGACCGCGCACTTCGCCGGCAATGACGATGAGGTTCGTACTGGTCAGCGTTTCACACGCGACTCTGGCACTGGGATCGGCTGCTAGATAAGTGTCGACCACGGCGTCGGAGATACGGTCACAAACCTTGTCTGGATGACCTTCCGAGACCGACTCACTCGTGAACAGGTAATTGCTTCGGGCCACGATCACCCTCCTTTGGCGCTGGACATCAAAAACATCTTAAAGATGGGCGCCAACCGACCGGCCGCACCCTGAAACAATGGGTGGCCACGACATGCGCAGCCACGCTGCCGGACACTCGCCGAAGGCTGCGATGCGGTCAAGATGTTTGGCGATTTGCGGCCAGGAAATGCGGACAAAGCCGTTCCTGGCCGCTCTTCGGCGGATTGATCAGTCTGCGTTCTGCGCGTCTTTCGGGCCGGCAGCCTTGACCAGCTCGAACACCTTGCGGCGAAGGCGGTCATCGGGGATGCGATAATAGGCGCGCACCAGTTCGAGCGTTTCGCGTTTGGTCAGGGTATCGGGACCCGACGGATCCTGCGGCGCGTTCGCCGGTGCCGTCGCGCCGCCGCCTGTAGCGGTTTCGGCGGTCATGTCGTCGAAGAAAAAACTGACCGGCACATCCAGAATCTGCGACAGCTTGAACAGCCGGCTCGAACCGATGCGGTTGGCGCCGCGTTCGTATTTCTGGATTTGCTGGAATGTCAGGCCGAGGGCCTGGGCGAGTTTCTCCTGGCTCATGCCAAGAAGCGTCCTACGCAACCGGACACGGCTCCCGACGTGGATGTCAATTGGATTGGGATTGCTTGCCATTGGATATGTTTCTTTCGTTTGACCCGTACAGTGTGCGCTCGACGGGATGTGACCCAATCATGTCCTGCAGCAGCAGCCCCCCATGACTGAACCAAGTGCAAACTGGCCCGAAACCTGACCCGGCACTAGCGCCGTCCGGTTGCGGAACCAACACCACCGTCGCCCACAAGATGATGACGTAGCAAGGTCCAGGCCATCCCGGCCATCCCGGCAAGAAGAACGCCAAGAAACGTCCAGTCGCCCCACATGGAGAAATATGTTGGAGCAACAAGGGCTGCCGGCAGGGTGGTATCGAGCACACCGCGATGTTCCAGCGGCAGGCTGGCTAGGACCCGGCCGGCGCCATCGATCACGCCGCTGATGCCGGTATTGGCGACCCGAACCATCGGCAGCCCCTGCTCGACCGCGCGCAGACGCGCGGCCTGGAAATGCTGGTAGGGGCCGCTGGATTGGCCATACCAACCGTCATTGGTGATGTTGAGAAGCCATTGCGGACGGCCATCATCGCCAATGATTTCGTCTGAAAAAATCACCTCGTAACAAACCAGAGGGCCAAAAGTAGGCAGATTTCCTAGGGCCATGACCGTTGGACCCGACCCTGCGGCAAAGTCGGTCGCGCCCGGCGTGATCTTGTCGATCGGCAGGATACCCCGCAGCGGGACGTATTCGCCGAAGGGAACCAGATGGTGTTTGTCATATGTTTCGACCAGGCCGTCACGGCCGATGGCGAGCAGACTGTTCCAGGGCCGGAGGGGGCCGTTTTCATCACGATCGGCACGGACGGCGCCGGTCAGGAGGTAACCCTGTGACGGGGCTGCCGCGGCAAGCTGTGCCAGCGTTGTGGGATCGCGTAACAGACTGTAGGGCACAGCCGCTTCAGGCCAGATGACCAGGTCGGGTTCTTCGCTTGCAGGTTGCGACAGAGTTAGTGCAATTTGCGTCGCAAAATGCGATTGAAACAACGTGCTCTGCCATTTATCCTCCTGAGCAATGGCCGGCTGGACCAGCCTGATAACGACATCATCGAGCAACAGCGTGGGGTGGGCCTGTAGCCTGAGAGCGCCCAATCCCCAAACAGTTGCAATCAGGGTCACGGCAAAACCCAGACCCGTGAGGCCTCTGGCTCGAGTCAGCGTGCCGTTGCGCGCCATGATCGCGGGCACCAGGGCGGCACATAACAACAAGGCGCTCAACAGCCAGGGCCCGCCCCAGGCCGCTGGCTGAATCAGGGCGTCCGACAAGGTGAACGCCGTGCCTACCATATTCCAGGGGAATCCGGTCAAGACCCAGCTTCGAAGCCATTCCGCGACGAGCCATGCCAGGCCAAGGGCGACCACCCTGGGGGCACCCGCCGGTGCGGCACGGGCGATCAAGGCGGCCAGCGCCGGGAACAGGCCAAATCCGGCAGCGATGGCGATCAGGGCAATCGGATAGAGCCAGCCAAACCGCCCGGCATCGACCAGAAGGGCATTGGCAATCCAGTAGAATGCCGCTGCCGAGAAACCCATGCCGAAGAACCAGCCATCGAACCAGGCGCGCAAATAGGATCTTGCACCGTTCAACAGCCAGGCCAGGCCGCAGAACCCGATCAGGGCGGCAGGCAACGCATAAACAGGCGGAAGTGAAAGCGCCAGAACAGCCCCAAGGAGACTGGCCGTCAACGCCCGGCGCCAGCCGCTCAGGCCGGCCAGTGTGCCCGGCAGTCCTTCGAGCGCATTGTGGTGCCCGGGTTCAGGCGCGCGAGGTGGCACGTCGAACGCGCAGACGTTTGATCCGTCGGGGATCGGCATCGACGACCTCGAACTCCAGCCCGCTTTCATGGGCGATCACTTCGCCACGGGCAGGTATCCGGCCGAGCATGGCATAAACCAGGCCACCGACCGTATCGACGTCTTCTTCGCGATCGTCGGGCAGCAGATCACAGCCGGTCATCTGCTCAAGCTCTTCGACCGAAGCGCGTGCCTGGGCCTCAATCAGTCCGCCGGGACGTTCAATCAGAAGCTGGGCATCATCGGTGTCGTGTTCATCCCAGATCTCACCGACAATCGGCTCAACCAGATCTTCAATCGTGGCAAGCCCGTCGATCCCGCCGTATTCATCGACCACCAGAGCCATGTGAAGACGTGCGGTGCGCATCTTGATCAGAAGGTCGACGACCGGCATCGACGGCGGCACAAACAGGACACGCCGGGCGAGGGTCGCCAGCGGCGGTCCCGGCGGTTCGGTGCCCCAGTGATCGAGCAGGTCACGGACATGGATCATGCCGATCGGATCATCGAGTGTCTCGCGATAGACCGGAAGGCGCGAATGGCCGACCTTGCGGACCAGTTCGACGACCTCGGCCAGCGGTGTCTGTTCATCGACTGCCACGACATCGGCGCGCGGCACCATGACGTCGTCGACCCTGAGCTCGCCGAACTCCAGCAGGTTGACCAGCATGGAGCGCTCGGCATCCGAAAGGGTCTCGCCACCCTCCTCGTAATCATCGAGCAGCTCCCCGACCGTCTCGCGCAGACTCTCGCCGTTGCGCCCTCCGAGCATGCGGCGCAGCCAACCGCTCAGGCCGGTTGCCGGATTGTTTGAGGAAGATGATCGGTCAGCCATGTTTCCTGTCACGCGTAGGGGTCGGGGACACCAAGTCCAGCAAGGACAAGGCGCTCGACGGCTTCCATGGTCTCGGCTTCATCGTCGTTGTTATGGTCATAACCCAGCAGATGCAGGGCTCCGTGGACCACGAGATGAGCCAGATGGTGGTTTGCCGGAAGGGCGGCCTCCCGGGCCTCGCGCAGCAGAGTCTCGCGCGCCAGCACGATGTCGCCCAGGGCAATCTCTTGGCCGGGGGGCTGGCCCGCCGCGGGCTCGGGAACAGCGCCAGCGACGCGCTCCGCACTGGGAAACGAAAGAACATTGGTGGGTTTGTCGATCGCACGCCATTGGCCGTTGAGCGAACGCACACAGGCGTCGTCCGCCAGCATCAGTGAGACACCGACACGCGTCTCCGGGCAGGCCTGATCGAATGCGGCGACGCATGCCTGTCGCGCGCAATCCTCGGCGCCAGGCAGATCGTCGAGCCAGGCAGGGTCGTCGAGCGCGAGGTCAATCACCACGCGCGCGTCCCTGCCGGTCGTACTGAAGGATTGATCGTCGTCCATCACGTTTTCCCCGGGTTGCCGGCCCGGCGGTCATAAGCACGTACGATGCGTGCGACGAGTTCGTGACGTACGACATCGACATCCGTGAACCGCACCGTCCCGATCCCGTCGACGCCGTCGAGAATGCCGAGTGCATCGGCCAGCCCTGAGGTCTGGCCCGGTGGCAGGTCGACCTGGCTCAAATCTCCGGTCACGACCATGCGGGCGTTTTCGCCCAGCCGCGTCAGAAACATCTTCATCTGCACCGCTGTGGTGTTCTGGGCCTCGTCGAGAATGACAAAGGCGTTCGAAAGTGTGCGCCCGCGCATGAAGGCCAAGGGTGCGATCTCGATATCATCGCTCGCAAGACGCCGGTTGACCTTTTCGGTCGGCAGCATGTCGTAGAGCGCGTCGTAAAGCGGGCGAAGATAGGGATCGACCTTCTCGCGCAGATCCCCGGGCAGGAAACCGAGGCGCTCGCCGGCCTCGACTGCGGGCCGTGACAATACGATCCGGTCAACCTGGCCGGCCTCCATCATGGCCACCGCCATCGCCACCGCCAGATAGGTCTTGCCGGTGCCGGCAGGGCCGAGTGCAAAGACCATTTCGGAATCCGCAAGAGTCTGAAGGTAGCGGGCCTGGTTGCGTGAACGCGGCGTGATCCGGCGCTTGGGTGTCTTGAGCTCGATCATCGATTCGTCCGGCGTATCTTCATCGGCCGGTACGCTGGCGATGCGCAAGGCGGCATCGACATCGGCAAGGCCGACACTCAGGCCGCTTTTGAGCCGGCCATAGAGCTGGTTCAACACACCCACCGCGGTGTCGGCCGACCATTCCGGGCCCGAAACGGCGACCTGATTGCCACGCGAAGTGACGGAGACATCGAGCTGCTGTTCGATTCGCGCCAGGTGCCGGTCGTGATCGCCATAAAGCGCGGTCAGCAAGCCGTTGTCGTCAAAGGTCAGGTAACGCAGGGCTTCGGGGGCCTCACTTGTTGGGGGCATCACCATCAGGCCACCTTGTCCACGGTCGACCACCGTATTTTCCCGTCACCTGTGAGTTCGCCCGCCAGACTGTTGGTCTGGGCCTTGACCAGCGTGACTTCGGTGATGTTGCCCAGCAGGCTGTCATCGGCGTCGACAAAGACGGCCTGCAGCCAGGGGCTGCGCCCAATCAATTGGCCTGGCTGGCGACCAGCTTTTTCGAACAGAACCGGCGCGGTGCGTCCGATCGAGGCATGGTTGAACGCGGTCTGCTGGGCGGTCAGAAGTTGCTGCAGCGCACTCAGCCGCTCGGACTTCACTTGCTCGGGCACCTGGCTCCCCGCGGTCGAGGCGGGCGTGCCTGGTCGTGCGCTGTATTTGAACGAAAAGGCCGAGGCGAAGTTGACTGTGTTGATCAGCTTGAGCGTGTCGGCGAAATCTGCATCACTCTCGCCTGGAAAACCGACAATGAAATCACACGACAGCGCGATGTCGGGCCGGGCGGCGCGGATCTTCTCGATCTTGCGCAGATAGTCATCAGCCGTGTGACGCCGGTTCATCGCCTTGAGGATCGCGTCGCTGCCTGACTGCACCGGCAGATGCAGATAAGGCATGAGCTGCTCGACCTCGCCATGGGCGGCAATCAGGTCGTCACTCATGTCGCGGGGATGGGACGTGGTGTAGCGGATCCGGTCGAGGCTTGGAATTTCTGCAAGCGCCCGGATCAGCCCGGCCAGCGTCCAGGCGTCACCGGCCGGGCCTGGGCCATGATAGGCATTGACGTTCTGGCCCAGCAGCGTGAGTTCGCGCACGCCGCCATCGACCAGGCGACGGGCCTCGATCAGCACATCACCGACCGGGCGCGAGAACTCCGCACCCCGGGTATAGGGCACGACGCAGAAGGTGCAGAACTTGTCGCATCCTTCCTGGACCGAAAGGAATGCTGCCGGCCCCTCGCTGCGCTGGGTATAGGGCAGGTGATCGAACTTCGATTCGGCGGGAAAGTCGGTATCAAGCACGGCACCCGTACTGCGATGGGCCTGGGCCACCAGTTCGGGCAGGCGATGGTAGGTCTGGGGCCCGACAATCAGGTCGACCACCGGCGCGCGACGCGCCATCTCCTCGCCTTCGGCCTGGGCAACGCAACCTGCCACGGCGATCAGCATGTCGCCGCCGGCGGCCCTGCGCTCTTCTTTGAGCGGGCGCAGGCGGCCCAGTTCGGAATAGACCTTCTCGGCTGCCTTCTCGCGAATATGGCAGGTGTTGAGGATGACCATGTCAGCCATTTCGGGCGTACCGGTTTCCTCATAGCCCAACGGCGCCAGAAGATCGGCCATACGACCGGAGTCGTAGACATTCATCTGGCAGCCATAGGTCTTGATGAAGAGTTTTCTGGGCAATCGCGGATCGCGTTATGGACGCGTCTTGGCGTCGAATGTGGGCACGTTATGTCTCGCCTGTGCGTTCGCGGGTCTTTGTTTCACCGTTACGGCGCTCTGCCGGTTTTCAGCAGCACGCTCGATGGCTTCACCATGCCTTAGCCCGAGCAGAAGAGTCAATTGGCAGTCAGTTTGCACGGGCCTTCTTGAATCGGCCCAGGCCACGCTGCCTGCGCGGGGGCAGACGGCCCGTCAGCGCCGCCATGACGCCGTCGTTGACCACCGTGTGGCAATACTCGGCCAGGGCACGACGGTCGTCACCGACCTCTTCGATCGTCAGGGTGGGGTGGAATTGCACGACGACGGTGGCGGTCCCGGCTTTGAGCATGTCCCAGACATGGGGCAGCAGGTCCATGTCGCCATACCAGGCATAGACGGGGCGCATGTCGCGATCCATCGGCAGGTTCGAGAACCCGGAATAGGCAATCGAAATGGGTTGCACCATCACCGGATTGCCGCCGACCTTCTGTTGTGCGGTGGCAAACAGCGCGCGCTTGAAAGGCAGGACCCGGTTGCCGTCGCTGGTCGTGCCTTCGGGAAACAGGATAAGCCTTTCACCGGCCTCGAGGCGTTCTTCGATCGCGGTCTTGTGTTTGCCCGCCTGACTGCGTCGACGATCGACGAACACGGTACGCTGCAGCTTGGCCAGGGTGCCAAAGAATGGCCAGTCACCGATCTCGGACTTGGCAACAAAACTGCCACGGATCAACGCACCCAGGATCTCGATATCAAGATAGGAACTGTGGTTGGAAACATAGATGCAGGGCCGTTTGCGGCTGGGGCGGCCCCTGATGTCGAGCTTGATGCCCATAACGCGCAACACGATGCGGTGATAGAATTGAGGGAAGGCATGGCTCGCCTTGGCGCCGAACACCACCAGGACAACCTGGATCGGCAGACAGACCAGCGTGAAGCCGACATAGATCAGCGCACGGATCAGCGCGACGAAGATCATGCCCCGCCGGGTCCGTCTTCGACCACTTCGTCGGCTTCGTCTTCTTTGGTGTAGCGCTTGCCGTACTTGTCATCGATCCGGGTCATGTCGAGCACAACGCAGACATCGGTGGTGTTGAACTGGCGATCGATCACGGCGCCGTCGCCAAAGCGGCAACCCGCGCGGATGTAGCCCTTGATCAGTGGTGGCAGGCTGGCGCGGCCTTGCCTGAGGTCGACCTGGTCGAAGGGCAGGCGTTCCATGTCGACAAAGAGATGGTCGAGCGCCCGCGGACGCAGATCGTCGGGTGCGGCGACATGATAGGAAAGATAGGACAGGGGCAGCGCCAGATCGTCAGGTTCGGTGCCGTGCAGACTGGCGCAGCCAAACATGATGCGGATGTCGTGCTGGACGACATAAGCGCCGAGACCGCGCAGCAGCGCCTGGACGGCAGCGCCGGCACGGTAGTTCATGTCGACGCAGCTTCGCCCCAACTCGACCAGCTCTCCATCGACGGCCAGCAGCTTGGAGATGTCGTATTCGCCGGCGGTGTAGAATTCGTGATGCTGGCACGCGACCGAGCGGCGCAGCAGGCGATAGGTGCCCACGATCGATTCGTCACCGTCACGTTTGGTATCGCGCACGATCAGGTGATCACAGATCTCGTCGAACGCATCGAAATCGCGCCCCTCGGCTTTCATCGAACCGATCGGTGTGGCCTTCATTTCATCGTAGAAAACCCGATAGCGCAGACGCTGGAGAGCGCGAATCTCCTTTTCGTCGCGCGCCAGACGCAGTTCGAGCGGCCCCAACATGATGCCGGTCTCGAGCGTCGCGCGTTCCGGATTGTTCCCGGTCACGCTTTGTCCCACGTTCGGGGCGTCACGCCTTGTTGTTCCCAGGCGCCGGCTTTACCGGCTTGCCGTAAAGCTCCAGGCGGTGGTCGACCAGCCGGAAGCCGAGGCGTGCCGCTATTTTTTCCTGCAGGCCCTCAAGTTCTTCATCAAAGAACTCGATGACCTGACCGGTCTCGACATTGATCAGGTGATCATGGTGATCGTCGTCATCGGTCGCTTCATAACGCGACCGCGGGCCGCCGAAGACATGGCTTTGGATGATGCCAGAATCCTCGAACAGCCGCAGCGTGCGATAAACCGTCGCCAGGCTGATCCGTGCGTCGATCGCGACTGCGCGATGATGGACCTCGTCGACATCGGGGTGATCCTCGGCATCCGAGAGCACGCGCGCGATGACGCGCCGCTGATCGGTCATCTTCAAGCTCTTGTCGATGCAGGCCTGTTCTATCGGTGACGTCATTGTTTTCCCGTGCCGCCATCGCATATCGGATGACCGGCGCTGTTCTTCCCCAAAAGCAGAGGCGTGATTTTAGCCGTTATTGCCTGCTCCCGCCACGGCTTCAACAGAGGCTTTCGCCAAACTTGATTAGACCCCATATATGGTACCTAGAGCAGATTACGTTTACACGGAATCACTTTGTGGGTCCGTGTAAACGTGTGAATCCGCTCTATCTCATAGAGTCAGATCAGGATTTGCTCTAGAGACCGGTTGGTTCAGGTCATTTCGACCTGAGCGGTAGATTGGTCTCTAAACCGTTGATAAAGAGCTAGATTATCATTTCAGGACGCCCCGACCTGATACGATCCTGCTGTTATGGCATGAACCCGAGCAGAACAGGGAACGAGCAACCCGTGAACCCAGCAGAGCCGGTCAAGACCGATCTCGCGCTCGACATCACAACCGATGTCTGTCCGCTGACCTTTGTCAAAACCAAGTTGATGATCGAAGGCATGGAACCCGGCCAGACGGCACGGGTGCGCCTGAACGACGGCGAGACCCTGAAAAATGTGCCCCGCTCGGTCGAGGAACACGGCCATGTGATCCTCTCCCTGGAACCCGAGACCGAGGGTTCGACGGTCTGGCTTCTGGTGCTGCAAAAGAACTGAAACGTCTCAGATGAGATCGAGCGCCATGGTGAGCGCATCGGCCCCTGTCTTGTCGTAATAGCCGGGCCGGCGACCGACCTGCCTAAACCCCGCCGCGTTGTAGAGCGCCCGCGCAGGGTGATTGTCATCGGCGACTTCCAGATGGATTTTTACCGCACCGGTAGCCCGTGCACGTTCGATCGCAGCCCTGACCAGAAGACGCCCGACTCCGCCATCGCGCCATTCGGGCAACACGCCGATCGAGAGCAGTTCGGCCTCGTCTGCGGTCACCCGGACGAACGCAAAGCCGATATCGCCACCGTCTGGATCACCGTTGTCTGGATCGACTGCGGCCAGGGCGATGCCGCCGGGCCCGCCGACAACCCGTGCAATGAAATCGGCGCTCCAGGCTTCGTCGAAGCACCGGCCATGGAGATGGCTGAGGCCGCCGGCTTCATCGGCCTTGGCCTGGCGCAAGGTCATGGGCGGGGTGGTCATGGACGGCATCAGGCGCTCATGTAGAGCAGATTCACGTGAGGCGGTGCAACCACGCATGGTTCCACCGCCTCACGATCCGATCTAGCTTGTGGCCTGCACAAAGGACCCTTTGCATGGCGGCACTTGTCGAAATTTCTCCGCCGGAATGGGATGTGGAGGTCGATCTGGCCTATGGCCATGACGATAACTTCATGGGCCAGGCGATTTATGCCAGACCGCGCTGTTTCCTGCACCTCGATGCTGCCGCCTGCCTGACGCTTGCGATCGGTTATGCTGGTGAACAGGGCTTGCGTCTGAAAATCACCGATGCTTTCCGTCCTTCTGAAGCGCAATGGGCGCTGTGGAACCACACGCCCGATACGACCTATGTCGCCGACCCCAGGGGCGGCTCGCCACACAGCCGGGGCGTTGCGGTCGATGTCACGCTGATCGACGCGAACGGTGTCGAGTGCGACATGGGCGGGCCGGTCGACGATCTGACCCAGAACGGCCATCACGATGCCAAGGGTATTTCGCCGGCGCAGCGCGCCAACCGGTTTCTGCTTCTGGGCATCATGACAGCTGCCGGATTCGACTGGTATGTCAACGAATGGTGGCATTATCAGCTCTTTGTGCCGCGCCGTTATCCCGTGCTGACCGACCGCGCGGCAGGAACCGGCATGATGGGCTGACAGGCCGGGGGTGTTCGATTGAAACATCTGCATCAGGCGATGGTGCAGGCCTCGTCGAACGTAAAACGATAGGCCCGTGGCTCAAGACCGCTGCGATCGCCGTATCCCAGATTGACCAGAAAGTTCGAGCGAAAGCTGCTTTCGGCAAAGAAGGTCTTGTCGACCCCGGCGTTGTCGAAACCCGACATCGGGCCACAATCGAGCCCCAGCGCACGGGCCGCGATGATCAGATAGGCGCCCTGCAAGGTGGCGTTGCGAAAGGCGGTTTCCCGGGCGACATCCTCGCTGCTGGTGAACCATGCAACGGCCTCTGCCATGAAAAGTCGCGGCAAGTGCTCGTAGAACGCCGTGTCATAGGCCAGAATGGCAACCACGGGGGCGGCCATGGTCTGTTCGACATTTGCGCCGGAAAGATGCGGTTTGAGACTTGCCTTTGCGTCATCACTCTTCACAAAGAGCACGCGCATCGGTGAGCAATTGGCGCTGGTCGGTCCCATGCGGACAAGATCCCAGAGATGGTGCAGGGTTGCATCATCGATCGGCCGGGCGCTCCAGCGTGATACCGTGCGAGCGTCGCGAAACAGGAGATCAAGCGCGTTGTCGTCAAGCTGGTGCATGGCTGCGTTCCTGGCTGGGAGGCTTTTAGATGTAGCCCCGGTCCTGGCCCGTGCCAAGCGCGTGCTGCTGACAGGTGCTGCGGTGTTGTTCGCCCTGACGACACAGGCAGCTAGTGATCCAGCCTCGGCGGTGGTGCTGATGTACCACCGGTTCGGCGAGGACGCCCATCCTTCGACCAACATCCGGATCGACCAGTTCGAACAGCATATCGAGATCCTGACCAGCGGGCGCTACACGGTGCTGCCCCTTGAAGAGATCGTCCTGGCCATGGCCGAAGGCCGCCCTCTTCCCGACCGCACGGTCGCGATCACGATTGATGATACCTATCGTTCAACCCTGACCCAGGCCTTGCCGCGGCTACAGGCCGCCGGCCTGCCGTTCACGGTTTTCGTCAACACCGATTCGGTCGGGCAGGTCGGCGGTGTGCTGACCTGGGACGATGTCCGCACGCTCGAAGCTGCAGGGGTGACGATCGGCGCCCATGGCGCCGGCCATGCCCATATGGCGTTTCTGGACCGGGGTGCGATGGAAGAGGACCTGGTGCGCATGACCAGCACCTTCCTGCAGGAACTGGGCTATGTTCCGCGCCTGTTTGCCTATCCCTATGGCGAATACAGCGCCGAGCTGGTCGCCATGATCCGCGATGCCGGTTACCTCGCCGCCTTTGGCCAGCATTCCGGTGTTGCGGTCGAAACGGCCGATCTTTTCACGCTGCCGCGCTTTGCGCTGAACGAGCGTTATGGTGAGCCCGACCGATTCGCCAGCATCGTCGAGAACCTGCCCCTGCCGGCGCGCGACATCCTGCCCGAAGACATGCCCCTGCGCGGCCAGGCGTCCAACCCGCCAGCGGTCGGTTTCACGGTGCTTGAAGATGCCGGCTCGCTCCATCGTCTGGCATGCTTTGCTTCGAATGGTGCTGACGTTGAACTCGTTGTCCTGGGTGACCGGCGGGTCGAGCTGCGCCTTGATCGTCCGTTCCCGCCCGGCCGCAGCCGGATCAACTGTACGATCCCTGCCGAAGACGGCCGTTTCCGCTGGCTCGGGATTCCGTTTCTGGTGCCCGGTGGCGAGGAGTGAGAGGGGTTTTTGATTTGTTTGTTCCCTCAGGCGCCGGGCGCTTGCTCCGCACGCTTGGTTAACGCCGCATGCGCTGCGGGCTAGCGATCGCTCTGCTCC
The DNA here is from genome assembly GCA_018700655.1 of Rhodospirillaceae bacterium. Classification (GTDB taxonomy): domain Bacteria; phylum Pseudomonadota; class Alphaproteobacteria; order SP197; family SP197; genus SP197. Next base: position 23,819 of record JABIUG010000159.1, read on the forward strand.
CTTGTCCGGGATGA
>JABIUG010000160.1 GCA_018700655.1 Rhodospirillaceae bacterium
ACATCCCCTGGCTGATCGAAACCGGCGCCTTCGTCGGCGCGCACTCCGTGGCTTACGTGATGCCGGCCCAGCGTTCCATTGATATCGACACCGCGGCTGACCTCAAGCTGGCCGAATTCTACGTTCAGGAAAACAATCCATGAGTGAACCTACTCTGCACGCCAAGTACGGGCTGCCCCGCGAGGTCAAGTTCTGCACGTCCTGCGTGATCTCCAACCAGCGGCCCAACTCGGCGGTCGAATACGAGCACACCCGGGACAGCCTGAAACAGACCATTCAGATCGATGAGGACGGTGTCTGTGACGCTTGCCGGGTGGCTCAGACCAAGCGGGAATCGATCGACTGGAGCGGGCGCGAAGCCGAGCTCACGGCACTTTGCGATCGGTTCCGCTCCAGGGACGGCGCCTATGACTGCCTACTGCCTGGCTCGGGCGGCAAGGACAGCTTCTACGCCGCCCACATACTGAAAGAACAGTACGGCATGCACCCGCTCACCACGACCTGGGCACCGCACATTTACACACCCTGGGGGTTTGACAACTTTCAGGCCTGGATCCACGCCGGCTTTGACAACATCCTGCATACACCGAATGGACGTGTTCATCGCCTGCTCACCCGTCTCGCCGTGGACACCCTGTTCCATCCTTTTCAGCCATTCATCATCGGCCAGAAAGCGCTGGCCCCCAAGGTCGCGGCACAGCACGGAATCAAACTGGTCTTCTATGGTGAGAACGAGGCCGAGTACGGCAATCCACAGCATGACATGGAGTCAGCCAAACGGGACTTCAAATACTTCACCGGTGATGACCAGGACAAGATCCATCTGGCCGGAGTCTCGTTGCGTCAATTGAAGCAGGACTACGCACTGGAGCAGCAGGATCTGTTGCCGTACCTGCCGGCCCGACCCGAGGACCTGGAGCGAGCCAAGGTGGAAGTCCACTACCTGGGTTACTACCTGAAGTGGCATCCCCAGTCCTGCTACTACTACGCGGTGGAGCACGGTGGCTTTCAAGCGTCGCCAGAACGTACGCCGGGAACCTATTCCAAATACAACAGCATCGATGACAAGATCGATGACTTTCATTACTACACGACGTTCATCAAGTTCGGCATCGGTCGCGCCACCTATGATGCTTCCCAGGAGGTGCGCTCAGGCGATATCGAACGGGACGAAGGGGTCGCCCTGGTGAAGCGTTACGACGGCGAGTTCCCGGAGCGGTTCGCCGAGGAGATCTTCCGCTATCTTTCCATCGACCCGTCACACTTCCCGGTCGCCAGCCGCCGCTTCGAGCAGCCCACCATGACCCGTGATTCGTTCATGGCGATGGCCGACGGATTTCGCTCTCCACACCTGTGGAATCACACCGCGGACAGCTGGCAGTTACGCCACCGGATCTGGGACTGAGAGACCCGGTTTCTCTCTCAGCTCAACCGGCAGCAGCGAACCGAGCGGTGAGGGTGGCGCGCAGGACCGGCTCGGCGCGCTTCTTATACAGCAGCCGACCGGCCGGCAAGATCAGGAAATCGAGTTCCGACAGGGCCACCGTTCGCGCCGCGTCAGCCGCGCTGTAGTTCATCGGCTCACCATGCAGATTGAGTGATGTGTTGAGCAGCGCGGGCACGCCGGTGCGCTGGCGAAATGCCTCGATCAAATTCCAGTAGTCGGGGTTGGTCTGCCGGTCGACAAACTGCGGTCGCGCGCTATGATCAGCGAAATGCAAGGCGCCCGGAATCGCCGTCAGGGCAGCCGGCAGACTGGCGAAGCCGATGGTCATGAAGGGCGAGTCAATCCCCTTGGGATTGTCGAGAATACTATTGGCATGCTCCTTTTGGATTGAAGGGGTGAATGGCATCCAGAAATCGCGATTCTTGATTGCATCATTGATCGTCTTGACGTGTTCGGGACGCGCCGGATTGGCCAGGATGGAACGGTTGCCAAGGGCACGGGCGCCAAACTCCGCCGGGCCGGCGCAGCGGGCCAGGATCAGATCTGCGGCAAGTAAATCCGCCAGTTCATCGTCCGACACGCCGTCGAGGATACCGAAGTCCGCGGCCGTCGCCTCCGTCTCGGCCAGCCGCGACGTCCAGTCCGACGCGTCCACGGGGGAGCCCAGGTAGGCATGGGACATGGGCGTCACCGCTCGTCCCTGCTCAAGGCTGTCAGCAAAACAGGCACCGGCGCACAGCGACTCATCGCCGCCCGAGGCGGGCACGCTCAGGTAGGCCACTTCAGGCAGGTCCAGCAACGCACCGGTCATGCGGATATTCATCGACAGCCCGCCTGACAGACAGAGGGTCGAACGACCGGTTTCGCGCAACCAGTGACGTGCCCAGGCGCCGGTGACCGCGCTGGCCCAGTTCTGCACCCCGGCCGCAATGCAATCGAAGCGGTGCCCCTCCAGCCGGTCGCGCAGATCGAAGTAGGAGTCACGCAACGGACGATCGGAGACGAACTCGCCGTCACGAAAGTCGAGCGCTTCGAACATCACCCGTTCCGCCGCCTCAACGTAGCGGCTCTGTCTGGCATAGGGCGCCAAGCCCATCACCTTGTATTCATGCTCGTTCGGTTTCATGCCGAGGATCAGGGTGATGAACTTGTACAGCCGGGCGACCGTGTGCGCCTGACCGCTGCCCACGTTGGACAGGCGTCCATCGGCATCCGGAAGCCAGGCCGACCAGTTGCGCCCCTCTCCCCATGCATCCGCGGTCAGGACCAGCGCGTCGTTGCGAAGGTGCTGCGGTAGTGATGCGCCGTGATAGGCATAGTGGGCATGGCAGGTGTGATGATCCACGGTCGCCACCGGACCGGTCCAACCGAAATGACGTTCAACGGCGGCCGGACGTTCCACATCGCTGAAATGGCGTGCCGCTTCCTCCCAGGTCTGCTCCTCCATGAAACCGAGATCATGGTTGTGATCTTGATTGAGGAATCGCCCGGCGTGATATTCGTCACGCCAGTAGTTACCGATATCGATACCGTCGCCGTAGAAATGCGGATGCCATAGCCGGTGCTGCTCGGTGACGTGGTCAGAGACGTTGAACTCCGAGTAGCGGTCCAGCGCGAGATGGTACGGATCCATCCAGTTCTCGGCGAAAACCACCCGGTCGATTAGCGAACTGTCTCCCTGCAGGTGATCTTCAACCATCTGCGCGATCGCCAGCCGGGGAAAGGCAGCCTGATTCTTGCGCTTGGTGAAACGCTCCTCCTGGATCAGTCCGATAATCTCACCGTCGCGCATCAGGCAAGCCGCCGATGCATGACTCTCTGCGATTCCCACTACGACCATCTAAGCCTGTCCGCCTTGGTGTGTTTCCGATCCCGCACGAACACTCGCGCACAGTGCGTCAAAGGAGAGCTCGACTGCCGAGCCTTCCAGACTCTCCACGTTCAGATGGCCAAGCCCGGAAAGGTCGAACGACGATGCCAGCGTCGCCGCCAGGAAACGCGCGCCGTCCCGGCGAGTGGTGTCATTCACCGCATCATCAGCCAGCGCCGTGCGCAACGCCCGGGCCAGTTCGCCTTCATCCTCGATCACATGAACATGATCCAGGAAGTTGTACTGGTTATGGCAACCGAAGGTCACCACCGGCTTGCCCATCACGGCCGCCTCGAACCCACCAGTCCCGGTAATGGTGGCCACCGCGTTGGCCCGATTCACCACCTCCAGTCCCAGTTCCATGCTATCCAGGATGACCACGTTCTTGAAGTCCGCAAGCTGGCCGTAGAAATCCGTCGGGCGGCGGCCAACCGCCTCGTAAGTCTCCTTCACTGCCAACATGACACCGGCCGGCAGATCCCTGGAGAGCGCCGCGATACACGAGTGCTGATAGAAGTACTCCGGCGACAGCGACTGCAGCGCCGTCTCGGGCTCGGTGTGCAGCGGATAATAAACGAATGGACGGCCTTCCAGGGATGCCA
>JABIUG010000161.1 GCA_018700655.1 Rhodospirillaceae bacterium
CGATGTCGTCATCGCTCCACTGCCGTTGCTGCAGCCGTTCGGTGATGCGCCCCAGATCAGCGTGGCTCGCACAATCGGAAAGGTAGCGGTCACGGATGTCGTTGCTGAAGGCTTCGGCATACTTGGCGATCGCTGCCGGGAATGTGCCCAGCGTGAATTTGGTGATGTGGGCCACGGTATCGAGATCGGCGACCGCCGGCATGTCGGTGCCCAGACCGACATGATCGATCCCGACGAGGTCGACGATGAAATCGAGGTGACGTTCGAAATCATCGAGCGAAGGATGGCGTGCGGGATCACCATCCCAGCACATCGGGCCGTAATTGCTGACCCCGATCACGCCTCCGGTCGCGGCAATCGCGCGGATCGCATCGTCTGATTTGTTGCGCAGCGCCGGCGTGACCGAACGGGCGTTGGCATGGGTCGCCAGAACCGGCTTGTTACTCGCTTCGGCCGCCATCACGCTCGTGCGCTGGCCGACATGGGAGAGGTCGATCGCAATGCCCAGTTCGTTCATCAACCGCACGGCATCGGCCCCCATGGCCGACATCCCGCCGTCTTCGGGTTCCAGGCAGCCATCGCCCAGGAAGTTGCGGCGGTTGTAGGTGAGCTGTGCGACCCGCAGGCCGACCGCCTTCATCAGAACCAGACGATCGAGCTTGTCGGCGATCGGGCGCAGGTTCTGCCAGCCCATGATCAGGCCGACCTTGCCGTCACGATGGCAGGCCTCGATGTCGGCCGCCTTTTCAATCTTGCGCCAGCCACTGTCGGGCCGGTTCATCACGGCGAGCCATCCGGCCATACCGTCCATGGTCTGTTCGAAATCGGCCTCGAAGTGGCTGACCGTCAGGTTGACCGCCGTGACCCCTGCATCGCGCAGCACTGCAGGGTCACCGTCACCGTGAAAGTTGAGGCCATCGATGATCAGCGCGTTCTTGTGCAGGTCACTCATGCGGCCCTCGTTTTCTGGTAGTGCGGCATCACGTCCCGGGCGAAACGTTCCATCGAGCCCATGACATCTTCATGGCTGGCGCCAAACCCCATGTTGAGCAGCAGGTCCATGACCCTGAGGTCATTATAGGCACCAAGCTTGTCGATGATCTCCGGAACCGTACCTATCAGCAGGGCATCGCGCACGTCATCGATGCTCTCTTCGACATCGATCGGCACGATCGCGCCGTCCTTCACCGTGCCCGGCGTGTCGTACACGTTGCAGAAGCGGCGATGGTTCTCGTAAGCCATCGCGACCTTTTCGTCAGCATCGGCCTGGTCGCGGGCGACGTAGAGCATGCGCAGCATCGAGAACTTCAGGTGGTCGAGCGTTCCCTCCGCGTCCCGCACGGCATCATTGAAGGCGGTCGCCTGGGTCTTGACCGTCTCCATGCCGCCGCGCAACGGCGTCGTCTGGATGTGGTAGCCGCGCTTGGCCGAATGATAGATCGCTGGATAACTCAACGCCGCGATCCAGATCGGGATCGACTTCTGGACCGGATGGGGCGTGATCGCGACCGGCTCGAAATCATACCATTCGCTCTTCCAGCCGGTTTCCTTGCCCGTCAGCAGCGCCTCGAGCAGCGCCAGTGAATCATCAAACCTGGCGCGGCTTTCTTCGGGCGGCACATTGAAGCGATTAAACTCGTAGGCGAAGGCTCCTCGCCCGACGCCGATCTCGATACGCCCGTCGGTCAGGCAGTCGGTCTGACAAATCTCGCCGGCCAACCGGCGAATATCGTAGATCGGCAGCACCAGAACCGACGTGATGATCTTGATCGCCCGGGTCGCGGCAGCGACCTTTACTGCCGTCAGCAAGGGCTGGGGGTGCGTCAGATAATTGATGAAATGATGTTCAGGGATGCACAGCGTGTCGAAGCCGAGGTCTTCGGCAAGCTGGCCCTCCTCGACCGCATCCCGGTACATCTCCTGCGCCGGGTAGCCAAGGTCGGGCCAGTAACACGGCAGATAGAAACTAAAGCGCATCGCCATCTCCTCTCCACGAGGGAGTCTTGCCAGATCGTTCACCATCAGGAAAGCGAACAAACCGGTCCGGTCTGGTCGTCCCTGCCCAAAGTGATAGCATCGTCACTGTGATCGGCGCTGGCCGGACTCTGACATCGTTCGAATATCGCTGGTGCCGCTGCAAGCGACCGAAACGGGAGTCCATGCCATGTCCACCACATTTCCCAGCCTCTTTTCGCCGCTCCGGGTCGGACCCATGGAGTGCAAGAACCGGATTTTCTCGACCGGACACATGACCTGGTTGCTCGATGGCGGTGTACCCAGTGACGACATGGTGGCCTACCACCAGGCACGCGCTGCCGGAGGCGCCAGCCTGATTATCACCGAAGCCTGCGCGGTCCACCCCAGCACGGGACCCATGCACATCCACGGCTTTTCCGATGACTGCATTGCCGGTTACCGCAGGATCGCCGATGCGGTGAAGCCCCATGACTGCAAGGTGTTCGGGCAATTGAGCCATGGCGGCGGTCACAATTACAGCACACTCGACGGCACCAGACCGGTCGCCTACGCCCCGTCCGCGCTACCGCGCGAGTGGTCGCACAACATGCCGCGCGCCATGACGCACGAAGATATCGACGAAGTCGTGGCGTGTTACGGCGCCACCGCGAGCCGCATGAGCCAGGCTGGCCTTGACGGTATCGAGATCATGGCAAGCCACAACCTTCTTCCCGCCCAGTTCCTCAACGCACGCACCAACCATCGCACGGATCAATATGGCGGCAGCCTGAAGAACCGCATGCGTTTCCTGCGCGAGGTGATCGCCAACGTCTGGGCCTCGGTTGCCGATGGCGTGGTCGTGGGTATGCGCATTTCCGGCGACGAGAAGCAAAACGACGGCCTCCAGCCCGAAGACGTTCTCGATATCTGCATGGCGCTCGACGAGGATGGCACCCTGGACTACTTCAATGTGGCGGCCGGCAGCATGTCGGGCCTTTCGGGTCTGATCCACGTTGTACCGCCGATGAACTACGAGGGCGGCTATGTCGCTCCCCTCGCCGCGGTCATCAAGGCCAGGGTATCGAAACCGGTGCTGGTCGCCGGGCGTATCAACCAGCCGCAGATCGCCGAGCAGATCGTGGCCTCGGGCCAGGCCGACATGTGTGGCATGACCCGCGCCCAGATCGCCGATCCGGAAATGGCCAACAAGGCGCGCGACGGACGCATTAACGATATTCGTGCCTGTATCGGCTGCAATCAGGCCTGCATCGGCCACATGATCAACGGTTTCGGCATTTCCTGCATTCAGCGGCCCGAGACCGGACGCGAACTGCGCTATGGCGCGCGCGTGCCTGCAGAACAACCACGCACGGTGTTTGTGGCGCGCGGCGGCCCCGCCGGCATGAAGGCCGCCTGTGTTGCCGCCGAACGCGGCCACCAAGTGGTTCTGTTTGAACGCAGCGGCGTCCTTGGCGGCCAGGTCCAGCTTGCCCAGCTTTTGCCCGGCCGGTCGGAGTTCGGCGGCCTGATCACCAACTTCACGCGCGAGATGGAACTTGCCGGTGTGGACGTGCGTCGCAACACAGAACTCGACCGCGCCATGATCGAGAACGAAGCGCCCGATGCGGTGATCATCGCGACCGGTGCGAGTGTGCACCGCCCGCCGATCGAAGGCGGCGACGAGGCCCATGTGGTCGACGCCTGGCAGGTCCTGCGCGAAGAGGTCAATGTCGGCCAGAGCGTCGTGATCGCCGACTGGCGCGCCGATTGGATCGGCCTGGGCCTGGCCGAAAAGCTCGCAAGCGCCGGCTGCCGGGTACGCCTTGCGGTGAACGGGACCATGGCGGGACAAACCATCGAAGCGATCGTTCGCGACCGCTGGATCGGCGATCTCCAGAAGCTGGGCGTCGAAGTCATCCCCTATGTCAGGCTGTTCGGCGTCGACAGCGAGAACGTCTACCTGCAACACCTCATCAACGATGAAGCAATCATCTGCGAAGAGGTCGATACCCTTGTCACCGCGCTGGGCCAGGGGTCAGAGACAGCCCTGGAAACAGACTTAAGGGGCTGGACAGGCGATGTATTTCTGGCCGGTGACTGCCTCAATCCCCGGACCGCCGAGGAAGCCGTGTTCGAAGGCCTCAAGGCCGGGTTCGCCGTCTAGATCCCGATCGGCCTTTGCTTCTCCATAAGCACGTCTGCATGACAGCCTGACAAATTTCTGTAACCGATGGTCGGTTTTACCTATTGTCAATCCTGCAACACAACGCGCAGTTCAGCGCAGATGGGGAGAGACCTATGATCATGGACATTCAGGAATTCCGTTCACGGCTCGCGAACCGCGATATCACGCGGCGCGATATCACCAAAGTATTGGCCTCGGTCGGCGTTGGCAGTGTTGCCATACATTACGGCCCTAATGGCGCCATGGCCGAGGAAGCGGTCGATCCCGACCTCACCGTATTCACCTGGTCGGGCTACGATATTGCCGAGCTCTGTCCCGACTACATCGAAAAATACCAGATGATCCCGGCATACGCCCTGTTCGGCGAGGAAGAAGAAGCCTTCCAGAAAATGCGCCAGGGTTTTCCAGTCGATATTGCTGCGCCCTGCACCTATAGCCTGGGCCGCTGGTTCGACGGCGGCCTGCTCAGCCCGATCGACACGACACGGCTGGAGCACTGGGACAATATTTTTGACAGCCTGAAAAATCTCGAAGGCAGTCATCAGGACGGCGTGAACTACTTCCTGCCGCTCGACTGGGGCAACAGTTCCGTCCTGTTCCGGACCGATCTGGCGCCCGAATACATGGGCGAAAACAACTCATGGGGCATCCTGTTCGACGAGAAATATGCCAACCGCCTCGGCATCTTTGACTCGGTCGACGGCGTGTTCGGCGTGGTCGGTGCTTATATCAACGCCGAAAACCCGTTCGACATGACCGATGCCGAGCTTGAAAAGGCGACCGAGCTTCTGCGCCAGCAGCGTGAAGTAATGCGTTTCTACTGGACCGATCAGAGCACGGTCGAGCAAGGTCTGGCGACCGGCGAACTAGTCGCCTCCTATGCCTGGAACAGCGCGATCAAGCCGCTCAAGGAACAGGGTATTCCGGTCGAATACATGAACCCGAAGGAAGGCATCTACACCTGGGTCTGCGGTCAGGTTCTGATCTCGACCGGCGATGGCAGCGAAGACAAGGCATATGACTATCTGAACGCTGCGCTGCAGCCGGAAGTCGGTGCCTGGA
>JABIUG010000162.1 GCA_018700655.1 Rhodospirillaceae bacterium
CCACGGCATAAACAGCAGCTTCGATATCGTCATAATTCTCGCACACCGAACCGTGTTTCCACTGGTCATCACGGGTCTGATGGTTGAGCCAGATAGAGGCAAGGTTTGGCGCCTTTTCAAGACGTTCCAGCCACATGTCGCGCCATCGATCGCCCACAATCTCAGGATCGGGCGGACGCATGGCAAAGGTCGACATGGTGCCGCCCCAGTTGAGATTATCGTTAAGCAGGCAGCCACCCATGAAATGGACGTCATCGGAATACCGGTCGTCGGTCGAGGCAACGGAATAGACCGCCTTGAGCGAAGGCGGGCGCAGCGCAGCGACCTGCAGGCAATTAAAGCCACCCCAGCTGATCCCCATCATGCCGGTGTTGCCGCTGCACCAGGACTGGGCGGCCAGCCATTCCAGCACGTGGTAGCCGTCATCGAGTTCCTGTTTCGAATATTCATCGTCGAACAGGCCTTCGGAATCACCGTTGCCACGGCTGTCACAGCGCACGGCGGCATAGCCGTGCCCGGCCATATAGACGTGGTGGCCATCGCCCATCGCCGTGAAATCACGCCGCCGGTAGGGAATGAATTCCAGCACCGCCGGCACCGGTTCGCTTTCAGCGTCTTCGGGCAACCAGATTGTGGCGGCGAGTTTCACGCCATCGGGCATGGGTATCCACACCGTCTCGATCTTCCTGACCTTGTGCTGAAACCGCGTGACCGTTCTGCCCATCACCTTCACCTCCGGAGAATTCAGCGGCAGCTAAGCATGGGCGCACGCAGGCCGCCATGTCGTTCCTTTCAATCTCGCCACCAGTTCCTTAATCTGGCGACTGGTGGAACGCAGGGATCGATATGGCGGTGGAATCTAAGGTGCGCAGACGCCAGCCCAAAGGGCTTTACGTCCTGTTCCTGACCGAGATGTGGGAGCGCTTCGGCTTCTACACGATGTTCAGCCTGCTGGTGCTCTACCTCACCCAGAAGGTCGGGCTGGGCGATGCCGATGCGGCCCTACTTTATGGCACGTTCGCTTCCTTTGCCTACATGACGACCCTGCCCGGCGGTTTTCTGGCTGACCGGCTACTGGGCTTCCGTCGCGCCATTATCATGGGCGCAGCGATCATGTCGCTGGGTTACCTCTCAATGCTGTATTCAACGCCGACGACGGTCACCTGGTCGCTTGCCGTCCTGATCGTGGGCAACGGCCTCTTCAAGCCCAATGTCGGCAGCCTGCTGGGCACGCTTTATGATGGCGACGACCCGCGCCGGGAATCGGGCTTCACGATCTTTTATCTCGGGATCAACAGCGGTGCCTTTGTCGCCACACTGATCGCGGGCTGGATCGGCCAGACCTTTGGTTATGACGTTGCCTTCGCGATTGCAGGCATCGGCAAAGTCATCTCGCTTTTGACCTTTGTCATCGGACAACGCTGGCTCGACGACAAAGGCCACCCGCCCCATCCCAACATTCTGGAAGCGCGCCATCTGGGTTTCATCAGCCCGACCATGCTGGTCCTGATCGGTGGCGCTGGCGTGGCGCTGATCACCGCCTTCCTGATGCGCCATGACGGACTGGCGGGCGAACTGCTCGCCGTGATCGGGCTCAGCGCCTTTGCCTATCTGCTCTACGAAACCTTCCGTGAGGAAGGCGAGACGCGGCGCAAGCTGATCGCGATGATCGTGCTGACGGCTTCATCCATCATCTTCTGGACCGCCTACAACCAGGTCGGCACCTCGTTCATCCTCTTTACCGAACGCCTGGTCGACCGGACCATCTTCGGGGCGACCATCCCGCCCAGCGAGTTTCTGTCGCTCAACCCCCTGTTCATCCTGTCGATGGGCGGGCCCTTTGCTTTCCTTTGGGTCTGGCTGGCAAAACGCGGCTGGAACCCGTCGATCCCGATGAAGTTCGTGCTCGGCCATTTCCTGATCGCCGCAGCCTTCTTCAGCCTCGTGCTGGCGATCATGGCCTCGCCCGGCAAGGTGCCATGGGAGTGGCTGGTGCTGTTCTTTGCGCTCTACACGGCTGCTGAAATGGTGCTCTCGCCGGTCGGCCTTGCCATGGTGACCGCACTCGCACCCAAACGCCTGCTTGGCCTTTCCATGGGCCTGTGGCTGCTCGCGACTTCGGTGAGTTTCTATCTTGCGGGTCTTGCCGCGGGAATCGCGGCCGTGCCCGACAAGGCAACCGACGCCCAGACCGCATCAATCTACCAGAACGCCTTTACCGACTATGGCTGGATCGGCGTCGGTGGCGGTCTGCTGCTGTTTGCCCTGGTGCCCTGGCTCAAACGTTTGATGGGGCACCGCAAAGAGGTTTCGTGAAGATTTACTGGCCCCTAAAGGCAGAGTGGATTGATGAGGAGGTTCAGGACCAGCGTCAAACATTGTTCCCGATGAGAACCATCACAGCTGTTCTTCTGGGGCTTTGCCTGACAGGCACTGCCCGGTCCGATGGCATAGACGCCGCGACGCTGGCCGCCATGATCGAGGATGCCCATGGGATCACCGATCTGCTGGGCGAGCAGATCGGCACCATAGAGGATTTCCGGCGCAACGGATCGGGCTACATGCTGCGTGATGCCGCGGGATCGCTCTATCACCTGCCCTATGGCGAGGCCGACGGGCTGTCTGCCGCAATTGGCCTGCAGGTCCTGCTTGGGCATAGCGAAGCGTTCCAAGCGAACGTCGGCGGCGATCTGGGTGAATTGCCGGAGCTGACAGAACGGGCGACCTGGGGCGAGTGGAACAATCTGACTACCGACGGGGCGTACGATCCCGCGAAGGTCAACCGCTTCCTCGACGTATTCATCCCGTCCACACTCGAGACCTACGATGAGCGTAACCGCGACCGGTTGGCGCAGGAGATCGCTGCGCTTCAGCAGGAACTCAGAGACATCCGCACCCTGATCGAGGACGCCGAGTTCGAACTTGCCGCGCTCGAGGCGGCCGAACCCGAACCTGCGGATGGCGAAATCCTCGACGAACCCGCCGATTGGCGTACCATCATGGCCGAGCGCGGCGCGGAGTTCCCCGCCGGGGTGACCCTGATCAACCCGGAACCCGGGATGGACAAGGCGTGCCCCCGAGCACCATCCGAGGCACCGATCTGGATCCTTGTGGCCGATGCCGACGTCTGCTCGGATCCCTGGAAGGATCGCGGCAGCAGGGGTGAACATGACGGCGTCAACGGCGAGTGGTGTGTCTGGCGCCCGGTCAACATGTACTGGGTCAGCGGCTGGGGCTGTTGTATGCCGGAGTAAGGCGGGCCTTTGGTGTCCTAGAGAACAAGAGGTTTCGTGAGAATGAACGCCTTCAGCATCACACCGCCGCGCGACGGGAAGTCGCCCGCTTCCTGCACGACGTAACCAAGGCGCTGATAGAAGCCGAGACCCGATTGGCTGGCTTCGACCCGTGCGTGTTCGTGGCCGGCACCAGAAATCACGGCTTCGGCACGTTCCATCAGTGCACGGCCCAGCCCCTTTCCCGCTGCAGCGGGATGGACATAGAGGGCTTTGACCTCGTCACCCCTGACCGAACAGAAGACCACCACCTCGCCCTTTTCATCGAGCGCAACTTCGGCAAGGTGCCCCTCAGTCGCCATGGCATCGGTATTGGGACTGAGACCATGGGCCCAGCTCTCGACTTCTTTCTGGCTATAGAAGGCACGTCCCAGCACCAGGATCGAGGTCCGGTGGACCTCACAGAGGGCCGGGCCGCCACCCCCTGTAACCGGGCGAAAGGTGAATCGGGCCGTCACTCCCGTCACCCTCGCCCGTGAATGTCAGTCGTAGAGCACAATGCAGCGCACCTCGATACTCTTGCGATCACGCGCGTCAGGAGGCGTCGCCGGGTCCTTGAAAGCCGTATGGAAGCTGAAGGTGCAGGGTGCTTCGCCACCGGCGCTGGAATCGGCACGCGCACCGTCCGAGCGCGCCATTGCACCGGCGGAGTCCCATTGTTTGATCAGGAGACCTTCGTCGCGCGTCATGTGGGGATACCACCACCAGCCATGACCCGGTGCGGGTTTGGCGAAGTAGTTTTCGCCGATGCGCTCCTGGTAGTGGATTTCGAAGACAACGAGGTCTTCAGGGATCACGGTCTGGCCATCACACAGCGTCATGGCTTCGCTCTGGACCGGTTCGGAATCGATGTTGCGCCACAGGTTGATGATGGCGAACCGACCATCCGCGCCCAACGCCCTGTCGACGACAGCCTGGTCGAGCAACGCCTCGCCTTGTGCCAGGACGGATCGCACGGTGTCGTTCAGACCAGGCGGTTTTGCGAGGTCACGCAGGCGTTGCGGCCCGCTGGTCAGCGTGTAGTCGCCATGGACCAGATGGGCCGGCCCCTGGACCTGCTGCCCGCCCTTGATGCGCCGGGCTGCCTTGTTTTCTGCGGCAGAGCGGATGTTGTGATCGAAGGCAAAGACGTGTGACGCACCGGTCGCCGCCCGCACCGCCTCGGCACATTCGGGGTAGTGCCGCTGCACCACCGCCTGATGGTCGTAGAAGTCGATCGCCGGATCGGCCAGCGGCTGGTCGAGAAGCTCGAAACCGTGGGTCCCGATGGTTCGGCGCTCCTCGCCCGTGAGGCAGCGCGCATCGCCGATCGACACGGTCAGCTCTTCGGCATCGACACCGACATAACTGTCATCGCTGCCGTCAAGGTCGCGCCGGGTGAAAACCTTGCCGTTGCGGAAGAGGGACGATTCCGAGACTTCCGTCATATAGCTGATCTGCCCGGACGTGGTTGGCACATCCACGGGCTCTGCGGTTGTCATCTGCTGGCGGTCGTTCATGATGTTTCTCCGGTCGCGGCAGGCTTCGACGCGACATGATCGGTCGAGGTCGCGAGCATTTTTTCGAACAGGGCATTCTGTTCTGCGGGGTCGATCACATCAATGCAGATGCGGGTCAGTCCGTCATCGCGCCGCATCCAGGAAAGCTCGCCTTCAGCACCATAATGCACATCGGGCGGTGCAATCTCTGGGTCGTCGAGCGTTCCCAGCCCGACAAAGAGCACGACATCAAACGCCCCGCCGGACGAATACCGGGTGAAAAGCGAACTGCCGCAATCACCACAGAAGCCGCGCTCACAGACATCCGAGGACCAGAAAACCTTGGGTTCGCCGGCGGTGAAGACCACGGCATCGCGATCGAAAGCCGCGGTTCCCAGCATCGCGCTGCCGCTCCATTGCTGGCACATGTGACAATGGCAGAGCGCAGAAAACCGGGGATCACGGTCCGCTTCATAACGGATCGCGCCGCACATGCATCCGCCGGCATGTCTTGTCTCGGTCATGGGTTTTCCTTCTGGCTTACGAAAACAACGCGAGAGCATATCGCGCCGGTTGGTGAGCGCCGGCTGATCTCCGCCACTTACGCTAAGCGTTGCCCCACCACGCGGCCGGGAGAAGCGCCGGCATGACCGCTGGTGTTCCAGACTTCCATGCCGTTGACGAAGACATGGTCGATGCCGGCAGCAGGTTGCTCAGGGTCCATGAAATCAGCCTTGTCGATGATCGTTGCGGGATCGAAGACAACGATGTCGGCGAGCGCACCGGTCTCGATGCGCCCGCGATCCTTCAATCCGAATCGGTCAGCCGAAGCCGCCGTCATGCGATGGATCGCGTCTTCCATCTCCATCAGGCCAAGATCCCTGGCGTAATGACCCAGCACGCGCGGGAACGTGCCCCACAGGCGCGGATGAGGGTGGCGCTGCAGCGGAATGCCGTCGGAACCGATCATGATGCCGGGATGGGTCATCAGGCGTTTCACGTTTTCCTCGTCACGCCCGAAATAGATCGCCCCACCGGGGGCCAGGCGGTTCGCGGCCTCGATGCGGTCGACACCCCATTCGGCTGCGATCGCATCGAGGTCCCGCCCGTTCATCTCGGGATGCGGTTTCGACCAGGTGACCAGTGTGCGCGTCCGTTTCTCGACGAATTCCGGCAGGATCGAGGTGCTTGAGGCTTCATAGGGATAGGCGTCGGCCATGATGTCGGCACCCGCCGCGCGGCTCTTTTCGTACCAGCCCAATGCCTCGCTGCAGATTCCCGGGTTGTCCTCGACATGGCAGTGGAAATGCGAGATCACGACCGGGATGGCGGCTTCGCGTCCGATCCGGGCGGCCTCGTCATAGGATGTGCGGGCGTTCACATGGTAGCTCCGCATATGGGTGGCATAGATACCACCGGCTCGGGCCGCCACCGAAGCCAGTTCGATCACTTCTTCGGTCTCGCACTTGCGCGCCGGTGGGTACTCAAGACCGGTCGAAAAACCGCAGGCACCAGATGCCATGGCTTCACCGACCTTGGCCTTCATGGCTGCGATTTCATCAGCGGTCGCGGGGCGCTGGGTGTTCTCCATCGTCGCCACGCGCAGGGTGCCATGACCAACCATGACCGCAGCATTGCAGGCCGGTGCCTGGCGCGTGAGATCATCGACGAAGGCCGCGAAGGTGGGATAGCGGTAATCACCCTGATCACCGACAAGGTCGAGCGGTTCGGTCGGGCGCTCGCTGGCGACAAAGGGCGCCAGGCTGATGCCGCAATTGCCTGCGACGACCGTGGTGACGCCCTGGCTGACTTTGGGCGTCATATCGCCGGCATCGCGCAGCATGCGATCGTCATGGGTGTGCACATCGACAAAACCCGGGCAGACGATGCGGCCCGTGGCATCGATCACCGTCTCTGCCGTGCTGTCGGAGAGATCGCCCACGGCGGCAATCCGATCATCGTCGATCGCGACATCGGCGACAAACCGCAGCCGCTTCGTGCCGTCGATCACCTCGCCGCCGCGCAGGATGATGCCGTGTTCGCTCATGGAACTCTCCATCTAGAGCAACTTCACCTGACCTGATTGAATCGCTCCGCAATACAATCAGGTCAGGTGAAGTTGCTCTAACTCTATGAAATAAAGCGGATTCACACAATCACACGGAACTAAGATTTAGTCCCGTGTGATTGTGATCCGCTCTATGTGCAGGGCGATCTTAGGGCAAAGTCTGAAACGACGAAATCGGGGTCTGTTGCGCGCGTGCGGGGCAGGTTATGAAGTGCACCGGAGGCAGTATGGCGACACAAGGCATTGGCGTTTCGGTTCCCCGCAGGGAGGACCGGCGTTTCATCACCGGGCAGGGACGTTATGTCGGCGACCTCGTCACCCCTGGTACGCTGCACGCCTTCATCCTGCGCTCGCCCTACGCCCATGCCGGTATCACGATAGAGGACATCGGCGAGGCACAACGCCAGCCTGGTGTGGTTGCCGTGCTGACCGGTGCCGACATGGTGGCCGACGGGTTGGGCGTCTTGCCCTTGCAATGGGACATTCAGAGCACGGATGGGGCGACCCTGTGGAAGCCGCCGATGTTCGCTATGGCGACCGATACGGCACGTTTTGTCGGCCATCCCGTCGCAGTCGTGATCGCCGAGAGCGATGCAAACGCCCGTGACGCCGCCGAACGGATTGTCGTCGATTTCGACGAACGCCCGGCAGCCGCGACCCTGGAAACCGCGATGCAGCCGGGAGCACCCTCGGTCTGGGGGGGGCGCCCAGACAACACCAGCCTCCACTGGACCAACGGCGATGAAGCCGCAACGCAGGCCGCCTTCGATTCTGCGGCAAATGTCGTAGCGCTTGACCTGGTCAACCACCGCATCGCGCCGATGGCGATCGAGCCGCGGGTGTCGGTCGCGCGCTATGATGCCGGGCGCGACCACCTGACGCTGGTGTCCTCGTGCCAGCTTCCCCATGAAGTCCAGCGCATGATGGCCAAGGATGTCTTCCAGGTGCCAGAGACCAGGCTGGATGTCATCGCGCCCGATGTCGGCGGCGGCTTCGGCATGAAGTCCTATATCTACCCCGAGGATGTCATCACCCTTTGGGCCGCCCGGCGTCTGGGCCGCGATGTCGCCTGGGTCGGCGATCGCACCGAAGCGTTTCTGGGCGACAGCGGCGCGCGCGACCACATCACCTCAGCCGAACTGGCGCTCGACAGCGAGCATCGTTTTCTGGCGATGCGCGTCGGCATCACCGCCAACATGGGTGCCTATCTGAGCCAGCACGCAGCAGCGGTGCCCACGATCTACTGCACCTTCGTTCTGCCCGGCCCCTATCGTTTCGACGCAACCTTCGTTGATGTCCGCACCGTGTTTTCCCATAGTGCGCCGCTCGATGCCTATCGCGGCGCCGGGCGCTCCGAGGCGGTCTATGTTACCGAACGCCTGATCGACCATGCCGCGCGTTCCCTGGCGATCGATCCGGTGGAACTGCGTCGGCATAATCTGGTCACGCCTGAGGAACTCCCCTACATGACCGCGCTGGGCAGCAGGCTCGACAGCGGCGATGCCCCTGCCCTGCTCGCCCGTGCCCTGGAACGCTCCGACCAGGACGGTTTTGCTGTCCGCCGTGATGCCGCACGAAACGAAGGCAAGCTGCTGGGCCGAGGCCTTGCCATGTATGCCGCCAATTGCGGCGGCTGTTCCTCAGAGAATGCGCGCAGTGTCGGCGCCCAGGTCGGGAGCTGGGAGAGCGCACGGCTGCAGATCCACCCTTCCGGCGCGGCGACGCTTTTTGTCGGCTCCCACAACCACGGCCAGGGCCATGAAACCTCCTTTGCCCAGCTCGTGGTCGAAAAGACCGGCCTTGATCTCGATGCGATTGAAGTCGTGTTCGGCGATACCAGCAAGGTCCAGCGCGGCATGGGAACCTTTGCGTCGCGCTCGGCTGTAATCTGCGGCCCGGCGATCGGGGTTGCCACGGAACGGGTGATCGAAAAAGCCAAACGTATTGCCGCCCATCTTCTGGAGGCCTCGGACGGAGATATCGAACTGGTCGATGGCCGGTTCAAGATTGTCGGCACCGACCGTAGTGTGCCCTTCGCCGAAGTCGCCCAGGCTGCCTACACCTACGCCGGGTTCGGCGAGGACGGCCGCGAACCCGGGCTCGACGAGACCGGTTTTTATGATCCCGAAGATTTCACCTATCCGTTCGGCGCCCATATCGCCGAGGTCGAGATCGACGCAGCGACCGGCAGCACCCGCCTGGCGCGTTATGTCGCGCTCGACGATATTGGCGTCGAGATCAATCCGCTGATTGTCGAGGGCCAGATCCATGGTGGGGTCGTTCAGGGCGTGGGCCAGGCCCTGATGGAAGCCATGCTCTACGACAACGAAAGCGGACAGCTCGTGACCGGCAGTTTCATGGATTACGAGATGCCGCGCGCCGATGGCCTGTGCGCGATCGAATCCGAACGCATCGCCAGCCGCTGCACAACCAACCCGCTGGGCGCCAAGGGTGCGGGCGAGGCCGGCACCTTCGCTGCCCCGGCCGCCGTGACCAACGCCGTGCTCGATGCCATGGCCATGGCCGGCGTGACCCACTTCGACATGCCCGCAACGCCGCTGCGGGTCTGGCGGGCGTTACAGGCGGTTAGCGACTAGGTCGCTTCCGGTTTGTTGCTCCCTCACGCGCCCGGCGACTGAGGGAACAACAAATAAAGCCGCGCTAAACCGTCTCGTATTCTCCGGTCACCAAAGTCACCCCACCACTGGCGAAGTTCGCAACATCGGCGACCGCGGCCTGGCCTTCGGGCGAACCCATAGCCGCTTCCATATCCGCATGGGTTTCGTAACTGAGAATCGCGACCAGATGATATTCACCACCATCGGAGCCGATCGCTGCCGGGCCCTTGCTCAATTCGCATGAGAGCAGACGCGGCATCTTGCGAACCAGGGGAATGTGGATCTCGTTGTAGTGGCGGGTGAAGGCAGCCGGGTCTTCCGGCGTGCCGTACATAACGAAGGTGCGGATCACGTTTTTCTCCTCAAAGCTCGGGCAGGGCGCCCATCCGGCGGCGATGATAAACCAGCGGCCGGCAATCGTGCGCCATTTGGGTGTCATCGACCAGACCGGTGACGATCATGTGGTCGCCGCCTGGAATGACATGGGCGACCCGGCAGGTCAGCACCAGGGTGCAACCCTTGAGGCGCGGCGGACCGGCCTCATCTTTGTGCCAGTCGACATTGGCGAACTTGTCGCTGCTGCGCCCGGCAAAGGCCATGGCGACATCTTCCTGGCCCTCGGCCAACACATGCACGCGAAAGGAAACGCCGGGATAAAGCGCTTGGAGCGTGGTTGAGTTGCGCGCGAAACAGGCCAGCACCATCGGAGGATCAAGCGACAACGACGTCACCGACGACAAAGTCGCGCCATAGGCTTCGCCGCGCGCATTGCGGCAGGTCGCCACCGTGACGCCGGAAGGAAACTCCGCCATGGCGTCCTTGAATTCGGGCAGTACGGGCACGGGGTTTTGGGTTTGCAATGCCATCTCAGGCGACCTCTACCTTTGCCGACACCCGGGGAATGACCTCTCGGCCGATCAGTTCGAAGCTCTTCATGATGTCGCCATGAGGCACGCCGTCGATCCGCATCAGGATCTCGTCGACGCCCATGGCCTCGAGCCGCTCGATGCGTTCGACGAAATCATCGGGCGTGCCGATCATGATCGAAGGCGTCTGGCTCAGCAGGTAGTCGAAATCATCACGGTGATCGACCAGGCGCTGGAGTTTGTCATCGAGATATTCGTACGAGCTCTGTTTGCCCAACGGGACATAGATATCGACAAGGAACTGGTAGTAACCCATCGCAACATCATGGGCGATGCGTTGGGCCTCTTCGCGCGTCTCGGCACAGAAAGCGGTCGCGACATAAAGCCCCATGTGTTCGGTCCGGCGCGGCGCCATCTGGGTGCCTTTGGCGAGGCCCTCGCGGTAGGCGTCGATGCATTCCTGCAGGTAGGCAAATCCGAAATAACTCTCGAAGCACAGGCAACCGATACCGCGTTCTCCGGCCATCAGATGCGAAGCCGCACTGGAGGCGGCGACCGAAAGCGGCGGGTGCGGCTTCTGCACCGGTTTGGGCACGACTTCACGCGGCGGAATCTTCCAGATCGGCCCGTCATGTTCGAGCATGTCGTCGGTGAACGCCTTGGCGATGACTTCGATTCCGTCGGCCCATTGTTCGCGCGTGGTCTTGGGGTCCACGCCGAACCCCTCCATGGTGTAGAGGTTGTTCGAGCGCGCCGTTGCAAGCTCGGCCCGCCCCTTGGAGACGATGTCGAGCGTGGCCAGACGTTCTGCGACCAGAATCGGGTGATTCCAGCTCAACAGCACCGTACACATCACGCGCAGCCGGATGTTCTCGGTGTGCTGGGCAACCGCGGCATAAAGCACTTCGGGCGCAGAGACCGCAAAACGCGGCGGAGAGAAATGCTGCTCGGAGGTTCCCCAGCAAGAAAACCCGAGACGATCGGCCAAGGCGACCTCCTCGATCATCTCCCAATAGCGCTGAGCACAATCCATACCCGGCATCAGTTCGGATTCCTGTAACAGGCCCACTTGCATGGTTCGATCTCCAGAAGTTCGTATTTCGTGCTATCAGAGAATCGATTTACCCTAATTCGTCAAAAGTAATTGTGTCAAGTCCGTGTTTCGTTGCATGTTTGAAGCTAGATTGAAGATTCCAGGGAATCAGGAGGCCAGAATGACGCTTTACAGGGGGATGGACGCGGACGCGCTCGAGTTTCAATACGAGCTGCGCAGCAAGGAGCCCGATTTCGATGCTTTGGCAGTGCGCTGGATGGACCGGTGCGCTGCCTTTCGCGAGGCCAGCGACGTCGCACTCGACCAGCGTTACGGCCCGGCTGAACGGGAAGTTCTGGACCTGTTTCGCGGGTCCGATGGCGGGCCGGTGCTGGTCTATATCCATGGCGGCTACTGGCAGCGCGGCGACAAGGCGATGTACAGCTTCGTCGCCGAACCCTTCATGAAGGCCGGCGTCAACGTCGCGGTGATCAACTACACCCTGACACCCGATTGCCGTCTGGGCGATATCGCGCCCCAGGTCCGCCGCGCGATTGCCTGGCTCTGGCACAACGCCGCCGACCTCAGAATCGACCGCGACAAGATCTCGGTCATGGGCCATTCGGCCGGTGGCCACCTCACAGCGATGATGATGGCGACCGACTGGTCTGCCTTCGACCCCGCCATGCCGCTGGATACGGTCCATAGCGGCATCCCGATTTCGGGCATCTTCGAACTGGAGCCCCTGGTCCACACCTCGATCAACCATGGCCCGCAGATGGATGTCGACGAAGCACGACGCGAAAGCCCCCTCTTTATGGAGCCAGTCACCGACGCGCCCCAGCTGGTCGTCGCCGGCGGCGAGGAAACGCCGGAATTCAAGCGCCAGTCCGATGCCTATTGCGAGCGCTACAGAACAGCGGCGCGCTCGATCGAACGTTACGACGTGCCGGGTGAGAACCATTTCGGCGAACTCGAGCGGCTCGCCGAGTCCGACAGCGAATTCTTCCAGCGCTCGATCGCTCTGGTCGGAGGCTAGAACTTCCACCATGGCACAACCGACGGCCGACAGTTTCCTCAAACAGGAGCCCGAGCTTTCGGATCAGGACCGGACGATCATCCAGCATTTGCAGGAAGATGGCAGGCGCCCGTTCGCCCAGATTGCACGCGAATCCCGTCTGGCGGAAAAGACCGTACGCAGCCGTGTGCGTCATCTGCTCGACCACGGCATCATCCAGATCACGGCCGTCACCGACCCGCGTGCCCTGGGATACGAGAGTTCGGCGCTGCTCGGCATCACGACCGATCCGGTGGTTCCGGCATCACAGACCGCCCTGCGCCTGTTGGAAATTGCCGCGGTCGACTACGTGGTGGTCGCAACCGGGCGTTACGGTCTCTTCGCCGAACTGATCTGCCGTGACCGGACGCAACTCCAAAACGTGATCGAAGCCGAAATAGGCACGCTCGAAGGCATCCGCAGCATCGAGAGTTTTCCCTATCTATCGCTCCACTATCAGTTGGCCCGTTTCGAGGCGGCGCGTATCAAGACGCCCGAAGAGACCGGCGTCGTGCCACGCCCGCTGACCCAGACCGACCGCGCCATCGTGCATGCCCTTTCGGTCGATGGCCGGGCCCCTCTGCAGACCATCGCAGACCATCTCTCAATCTCCGAGAGCCAGGTGCGCAGCCGGGTCCACGATATGGTTGAAGCCGGTGTCATGAACATCATGGCGATCATCAACCCGATGAGTTTCACCTATGGCACCGTGGCCTGGGTAGCGATCCGGGTCGATGGTGCCAGCCGCGTGAGGGATGTCGCCGATGCACTGGCCGGGCGACCCCACATCACTTACGTGGCGATCTGTGCCGGAAGGTTCGACATCTTCCTTGAGGTCGCATGCCGATCGGATGTCGAACTGCTCGAACTGATGGATCAGGAAATTCGCGGCGTGCCGGGTGTCGCCCACGCCGAGGCCTCGCTCTACCAGCACCTGCACTACAAACGGCTGACCCCGATCAGGGACAACTGAAGGTCAGGCTTTATCAGGTGTGTCCATCAACAAGGTCGCGGAAACAGGCCGCGCGCTCGGCGTCATCGAGGCCATCACTCTGGATATCAACGTGACGCACACCTTCGGGATAGAGATAAACGAAGAGTGCGCAGGCTTGCGAATCGTAACGCCACATCTCTGCATCGGCTTCGACCCAGACAAACTGGGGCTCGCCCATGGCGTTTTTCAGATCAAGCTCGCTGAGGTTGAGCAGGCTTTCGGGCGCATCGATCAGCATGGCATCGCCCGCTTCAACTGCCGCAAAGTCTTTCCTCGCCCCGCTTGATGAGGGATTCTGCATCGGGCCCGCCGTGCAGGCCACGAGTGCCAGAATAATGGCGATCGCGCCAACGCGACCCATGCCGCCGATTCTCCGACCCCAATGCGAAATAAAACCCATCAACGCGCTCCGAAAATGTCGCAGCTTCATCGACCGGGGAAGCGTCGGGTGCAAGGGGAATCTTTTGCTGTTCCCTCAAACGCCGGGCGCGTGCTCTGCGCGCTTGGCTTACGCCGCTAGCGCGGCGGGCTCGCGGTCGCTCGCCGTCGGCCCTTATCGGGCCTCCCGGCCCAACCACCTCCTGAGGTGTCATCCCGGACAAGGGAGCAATGCGAGCGCAATCCGGGATCTCGATCAGGCACAACAGATTAGCTGGGAACCGCCCTAGCCCCCAGCCTCCCAGAGCCTGCCCCGAACTACGATCTGGGGATCAGCCGGGATGACACAGTCATGAGGGCAGCGTGGAACCACACCGGGTGTCGCATATGGCGGGAGGCCCAACGGGCCGACGGCGAGCGCCCGCGCCAACGGCGCGTCAGCCAAGAGAGCGGAGCGAACGCCCGGCTTTTGAGGGAACCACAAACGAAACTAAAATCGACTAAACAAACAAAACCTCTATTTCGATCCAACCACATCACGGCGCGCCTGGGTGCCGTGAAAGATATGGGTCATGAAGGCAGCCGCGATGACCGGTCCCATGAAATTCAGCAAGGGGATGGTCATGCCGAAGGCAATCGCTGCACCGGCGAACAGCAGCTTGGTCCGATTCTCCTTGCGCCAGGCGGCCGCCTCATCTGCTTCCATGCGGCGCAGGATGACGACCTCGGCATATTCACGTCCGAAGAGGTAACCGTTCACCAGGTAAAAGATACCGATGCTGACGAACGGGACGAAGAGTCCGATCAGATAAAACGGCAGCGCAACAGTGTTGAGCAGAAGCAGCATGCCGGTGAAACGAAAGGTCGAAACGACATCCTCGGTAACGGTCGTGCCCTTGGCCGGTGGCAAGCCGGGATAATCTATTTCCTCGACCCGGGCGACGACCCCGTCGAGATAAAAGGCCGCCACGGTCTGGGCCACAATGACAAAGGAGAACCAGAACAGCCCGATAAAGGCGAAAGCGCCCAGAACAATCGCGCCGCCCTCGGCCCAGGCGCCGAAGTTCGCGGCATCGAGGCCACCAAACAACGCGATCATCACGACCACAAAAAAACCCAGACTCCACAGCGCGATCGCCCAAAGAGCCTTGCGCAACTTCTTGTCACGCAGGTCGCCAAAAGACTTGTTCAGAGCACTAAACATAAAAAACCCCGTCAATTTCCTGAAAAGGAGATGGCGTCTCGCGGTCGGTTGATCAATCTCCGTGAGGTTCCGGCTCCGGATCGGGATAACCGCCGGGCTCGCCACGCGGATCGATCGGCAGCTGGTCGGCAAGGCCGAACAGACGCTCGGCAACCGCCGCCCAGGCCAGCACCTGACCGTCGCTGTGCGAAGCGCCGACGAGTTGCAGGCCCACAGGCAAGCCCGCCTTGGTGAAACCGCAGGGAATCGAAATCGCAGGACAGGCGGTCAGGGTGATGACCGAAGTCAGGATGATCCAGTCGACATAATTTCCGAATCGATGGCCGTTGAGTTCCTTGAGATAACGCATCTCCGTGGGGATCGCAGGCACGATCGTCGACGGCACGGCGAGCAGATCATGATCGGCAAAGAAGGTGGCGACACGCTGGTAGAGCGCACCCCGGGCGCGATGGGCGCGAAGAACATCGTCCGATTTCAGCTTCAGACCTTTTTTGATGTTCCAGATGTTCTCAGGCTTCAACTGCCCGGGCGGGAGTTCGAGATGATCCTCATGGCCGGCGGCAAAACCGATCCCGCGGAAGGTGTGAAACGCCTCGGGTCCGTCGGAAAGATCCAGATCGGCCGATGTCACTTCCGTCCCCAGTTCGGCAAACCGCTCGGTAGCGGCGCGGCAGATTGCGTCAACCTCGGCATCGACCGGGCCTACCCCCAGATCGGGCGAATAACCGATGCGACGCGGCACGGAGCCATCGCCCAACACCGTCATGACATCATCGAGGTAGGGCACGACCGGTTTGGGCCGCGACAGAGGGTCGCGGTAGTCGGTGCCTGCCATGGCATCAAGCATCAACGCGGTATCGGGCACGTTGCGCGCCATAGGGCCGGCCACGGACATATCGTTGAAACAGGCCGCATCCGGACCCTTGGCGACCACGCCGGGGCTCGGCCGGAACCCGACAATCCCGCAGAAACTCGCCGGAATCCGCAGGCTTCCACCCAGATCCGAACCCGTCGCGATCGGCACCTGGCCAGCCGCCAGAGCAGCGGCCGAACCGCCGGACGAACCGCCCGGGCTTCTCTGCTGGTTCCAGGGGTTTCTTGAAACGCCCAACACCTCGTTGAAGCTGTTGCCGCCGGCGCCGAACTCGGGAACGTTCGACTTGCCCATGACAATGGCGCCGCGCTGTTCCAGCCGCTCGACCATGATGTCGGATTTCTCGGGTACATGATTGGCAAAGATCGGCGAACCATAGGTCGTGCGCACACCGGCAACATCTTCAAGTTCCTTGACGGCCAGGGGCAGACCATGGAGCGCACCGGGCCCGTCATAGTTCGATGCAGTCTTGTCCATCAGGCGTTTGGCATGACCACGCGCGCGTTCGTAGCAGCGCGTGGGCATGGCATTGAGCCCGCCATCGGTCGCATCGATCCGGTCAGCACAGGCATCGACCATCTCAAGCGGAGAAACCTCACCGGCTTTGAGAAGTTCGATCGCCCGGCGTGCCGTCAGGCTCCAGAGCTCGGTCATGGCGTCATCTCCAGCTTTCAAGAATGTGTGAGTATGGCGCGACGCGCGAGTTCGCAGCAAGGCTTGCCCGACGGGACTCTAACCTTATACTCGCGGCCCGCCGACGCCCCGTCACCAGAACGGGCCCGGACCAATCCTGAACGGACGCTAAACACATGACCAAACCCCGCTTCGACGTCCTTGGCATTGGCAATGCCATCGTCGACATTATTGCCGAGAGCGGCGACGACTTCCTGACCAAGCACGGCCTGGACAAGGGCACGATGCGTCTGATCGACGAAGCCGAAGCCACCCGTCTTTATGGCGACATGGGCCCTGCGATAGAAATCTCGGGTGGTTCGGCCGCCAACACGATTGCCGGCGTCGCCGCACTGGG
>JABIUG010000163.1 GCA_018700655.1 Rhodospirillaceae bacterium
CGATGTCGGCAAGGACGGCGAAACCCTCCATGTGCCCCGCGGCCTCGCCCGTGAACTCCTGAAGACGGCCCCCTCGTCGTTCACACAGCATGCGCGCAATGCAGATCGCAACGTCAAGATCGGTGACGGCTCGACGGTTTTTGCCCCGGTTTACGGCCCGCCCTTCATTCACAATCTCGACGAAGGACGGCGTTATGCCACGATCGAGGATTTCCGCAATTTCGTGAAGCTGGCCTATATGACACCGGCCATGCACCATTCCGGCGGCACCGTGTGCGAGCCGGTCGATGTACCGGTCAACAAACGCCATCTCGACATGGTCTATTCCCATATCCGCCTGTCGGACAAACCCTTCATGGGTTCGGTCACCGCGCCCGAACGCGCCGCCGATACCGTTTCGATGGCAAAGATCGTGTTCGGCGATGAATTCGTCGAAAACAACTGCTGCATCATCAACCTGATCAACGCCAACTCACCGATGGTGTTCGACGGCACCATGCTGGGTGCGATGAAGGTCTATTCGGCGGCCAACCAGGCCTGTGTGGTCTCGCCGTTCATTCTGGCCGGCGCCATGAGCCCCGTGACCGTCGCGGGCACCGTCGCCCAGCTCTTCGCCGAAGCACAGGTCGGCATGGCAACGACACAATTGATCCGCAAAGGTGCGCCGGTTGTCTTTGGCACCTTCGGCAGCTCGATCTCGATGCAGTCGGGTGCCCCGACCTTCGGCACCCCGGAACCTGCTCTGGTGCTTTATGCCTCGGCCCAGCTTGCCCGGCGCATCGGTGTTCCCTTCCGTTCGGGCGGGTCGCTCTGCGGTTCCAAGGTTCCAGACGCACAGGCCGCCTATGAAAGCGCCCAGACGATCTCGGCGACACTCAATGGCGGCGTCAATTTCGTGCTTCATGCCGCTGGCTGGCTCGAGGGCGGCCTTGCGTCTGGTTACGAGAAATTCGTCATGGATGCCGACCAGGTCGGCATGATGCAGGTTCTGGCGGGCGGTGTGGACCTTTCCGAAAACGGCCAGGCCATGGACGCGATCCGCGAGGTCGGGCCGGGTGCCCACTTCCTGGGTTGTGAACATACCCAGGCCAACTTCGAGACGGCGTTCTATCGCTCGACCATCGCCGACAACAACAGCTTCGAGCAGTGGGAGTCCGAAGGCAGCCAGGACGCCGCCCAACGGGCCAACAAGCTCTGGAAAGACATGCTGGCCGAATACGAAGCACCCGCGATCGATCCCGGTGTCGATGAAGCGCTCAACGCCTTCATCGCCCAGAAGAAGGATGCTGTACCCGACGCCTTTACCTGACTGCCATGCTGGCATGCGCTTCGTCGCATTGCCCGCAGCCAGCGCCAGAGGAATGAAGGAAACAGAGCGGCTCAGCCGTCAGGTGCTCGCAAACGGTCTCCACAAGATCGCGCGCATTCATCAGGCGGCAGCGCCCACCGGGCCTTCATGTTGCAACAGCCGTGACCGCATCCAGCTGTCGGCAAAGGCAAAGTTCTCGCAACAGTGATCGTTTTCGCCGTAGTCGATCCGCTCGACCACGCCGCCGCGCAATTCGACGCAGTGTTTGAACCGTCGATAGGTCACGCCGACCTCAAGTTCGGCCATCTGTGCTTTCGACGCTTCTGCACCTATTCAGGCTTGTTGAATCCAGCCTCGATCTTCTCGCGGACGCGTTCGCCATACATCTGGATGTTGATCGCATCGCCTTCGTATTTGTCCGGGACACGATCATAGGCCAGCACGGCGGTCAGGCGTGGCGTTTCACCTTCCACGGGGTAAACACGGTGGACGCTGTGATTGCCTCGCATGATGGTGAGCGTGCCTGCCACGGATGGCCGGCGGTGTAGCTGTGCATAGGTGCCATCGAACGCCCGGGCCACCTTGTCGTAACAGGGATCGTCATCGTTCCGCACAAGGGACGCGCATTCCAGCTCACCACCGGCTTCGGGCGTCGTGAGGTAGAGCAGGACAACAAAATCCATATCGTCAAAATGCCAGGCCTGCTCGTCACCGGGGGTGAGCACGTTGATGTTGAGCGCCTGAAACCTGTCGGCGTGACGGTAGAGCGGCCTGACCTGCAGCACCTCCGAAAAGAACGCTGTCAGCCCTTCCCAAGCATAAAGCATACGCAGACCATGGCTGTCGGGGATCAGGTCGTCAGCCACGACGCCCCAGCTTGTATGGAAGAACTGCCGGCGGGGATGGCCTTGTGGCCATGACGTGTCTTCCTCGTCAGGCGTATCGAGATAGGCGCTGCGCGTTTTCTCGCGCCGGACCGTCAGGTCGCTCAGCGCCATTGATTCATCCCAGAACCGTGCGACGGCTTCATGGGTAAGAAAATCATCCAGTACGGTGAAGGCCTGGCTCTCGAGCTCTCCGCGGCAGCGTTCGATCAGAGCGCGCGTGGCGTCATCACCGGGATCATGAATCGGGTAACGCGCCAGATTGATGAAGGTTGCGGGCTCTGGAATCTCAACCATGGCTTTTCAGGAACGCTCCGACTTCATTCAGGGATTCCAAGCCTTCGGGAACGACATGGCACCAGTATTCCGTGGTGTGGACCAGCCCCGGCAGGGTCTTGAACGTCGCATCAACGCCGGCCGCCTTTGCTGCTTCGACGATACGCAGGCCATCGTCGTGAAGCACTTCGCGCTCGCCTGCATGGACCAGGATCGGCGGCAGTCCGGAGAGGTCCCCGAAAATGGGCGAAACATAAGGGTGGGTCGCCGGCGTGCCGTCCTGGACGTAGAGACCGAATATCCAGGGCATGCTGGTCCCATCGATTAAGGGATCAATGTGCTGTCGTTCGCTCATCGACGGGCTGGCACCCGTAAAGTCGGTTGCCGGTGCAAACGCCGCAGCCGCCACCGGTAGTGGTTTGTTTTCGTCCTTCAAGCGCAGCAGCAAGGCAAATGTCAGGTTTCCACCGGCGGAATCTCCGACCAGATGGGCGGTCGTACAGGCCCCCTCACCGTCGGGACCATGATCGCGCATCCACATCCAGGCAGTCACGCAGTCATCGAGACCCGCGGGATAGGGATGCTCGGGCGCGAGACGATAGTCCACCGCCAGCACCGCCATGCCGGTAGCCCGCGAGATCGCTTCAAATTGATGGCGATAAGCAGTCAGCGTACCCGCGATCCAACCGCCGCCATGGATGAAAAACAGCCGACGATTGGCATCCGCCCCGGCGGCAACAATCCATTCGCAAGGAACTCCGCCCGCAGAGACCGTCGTTACAGTCGTATCGGATGAGATCGATGGTGCGATGCCGTCGACAAGCATCAGATCGGAGTCCGTACCCGATCGGTACTGCGCGACAGTCTCTTCATCACTGAGCGCTTCGCCGGCGTCATCACGATTTCGAGCCTCGTACGCGGCAATGAGTTTCTGAAGCTGAGGTGAAGCCATGATCATCTCCAAATCGGGGACCGCCAGACTAGAGCAGATCAGCCGGGCGGCAACAGGCCCCAACCGACCAATGCATTGCGAAGCTGGTCCGGTTCCCTGAAGTGCACCGTGTGAAAGCCCAGCGCATGGGCAGCAGTGATGTTGTCTTCATGATCATCGATAAAAACTGTTGCGCCCGGCTCCGGGTCAAAGCGCGTGCAGAGCAGCTCGAAGATCGCGGTTTCCGGCTTGCGCATCATTTCGCGCCCAGAAATCAACATTCCGTCGAACCGGTCGAAAAAATCGAAACGGCGCTGCGCGATCGGAAATGTCTCGGCAGCCCAGTTCGAAAGAGCATAGAGCGGAACGCCGGTGTCACCGAGTTCATGGAGGATCGCGACGGTGCCTTCTATCGCGCCCTTCATCATGCGATCGAACTGACCGTAGAAGGCCTCGATCAGCGCACGATGCTGGGGAAATCGAGCGATCAGTTCGGCATTGGCTTCGGCAATCGAGCGGCCGGCATCCTGCTTGCGGTTCCAGGGCTGGCCAACGACTTCCTCGAGGAACCGTTCACGCTCGACCTCATCAGGGATCAGATCGCGGTAGAGATGCCTTGGATTCCAGTCGATCAACACACCGCCCAAGTCGAACACGACATGGGTCGGCGGTGTCGTCACGAGCCTGCCTTGGCCTTGCGTTTGGCCGGGCGACGCCAGGCGGTGGTCTCTGGTTCACGCGCTATCGCGATACCATAGGGCCCGCCGCCGGTTTCCATCCAGGTCCAGAGGTAATCGGACTGGCTGCGTTCGATGAAGATGTCGTACACACCTGCCTCATCGACCTGGTGCAGGATGACCGGGCTGCGGCTGATGGAACTCTGCGCACAACGCCCGGCACCGAAGCTGCGGGGATGGAGATCCAGCGGACAACCCATCGAAAGCAGGTCACGCGCCATCGGACCGGAAACCCGGATCGTTGTGCGCCCTTCGGTCACGTCGACAACACCGATACTGGCGCCAGCAAGCGCCTCGTTCAGGCAGTCCTCAATCGCGCCCTCGGCGTTGGGCGGGCCAACAACCATCCATTCGGCCGGGCCAAGCCAAAGGACAGCCAGGTTGTTGCCTGTCTCGACCGTATTGGGCTCGGTTGGCAGCGCGACGCCGATCGCCTGCTTGACCGCAGCGCTGTCTGCCTTGCCGCGAATGTTGATCTTGGCCAGGAACCGGCGTTCGGCGAGCACGATGGCGGCATTGCCGATGTCGTCGCTGGCATGGGCATCGAGTGCACGGTGGGCCAACGGGCTCTGTCTTTGATAGGTCTCAGCCACGGAGACGCTCCCCTTCCTCGTCGAAGAAGACTGGTTTCACGATTTTGGCACGCACAACCTTGTTCTCCAGCGGTATGGCGACGGATTCACCCAGTCTCTCATGGCCGCGCTTGATCAGGGCCAGGGCGATCGAGCGTCCGCAGTTGGGACTGTAGTAACTCGATGACACCCAGCCTTCCATCGGCACCGGCGGTGGCGCATGGGGTTCCGGCGAAATATGGGCGCCCTCGGGGATGACCTCGTTGGGATCTTCGGTCATCAGCCCGACCAGCTGTTTGCGGTCTTCGCGCAGGGTGTCGGGCCGGCTGAGGCCTCGCATACCAAGGAAGTCTTCCTTTTTCTTCGAAACAATCCAGCTCATGCCGAGGTCGTGCGGCGTCGTCGTGCCGTCGGTGTCCTGGCCGGCAATGATAAAACCCTTCTCGGCGCGCAACACATGCATCGCTTCGGTGCCGTAAGGCGTGATGTTGTAGGTCTCACCTGCCGTCGCCAGCGTGCGCCACAGGGCCAGGGCATAACTGGCAGGCACCTGAACCTCAAAGCCGGTCTCGCCCGAGAAGCTGATGCGGAAAATGCGCCCCTTGATCCCGGCAACCTCACCGTCCTTCCAGGACATGAACGGGAGGGCATCGTTCGAGAGATCGACGCTCGTCAGCCCCTCCAGCAGACGTCGGCTGTTGGGTCCGGCAATGGCAATCGCCGCCCACTGGGTCGTCACCGAGGTGCAATAGACCTCAAGATCGGTCCACTCGGTCTGGAGCCATTCCTCGAGCCAGTTCAGCACAGCCGGCGCACCGCCCGTGGTCGTGCTCATCAGGAAACGGCTTTCGCCGATCCGCGCCGTAACGCCGTCGTCGAACACCATGCCGTCATCCCTGCACATCAGGCCGTAACGACAGGCCCCGACCTTCAGGGTCGAGAATTTGTTGGTGTAGATCCGGTCCAGGAACTCGGCAGCATCCGGGCCCTGAATATCGATCTTACCCAGGGTTGAAGCATCCAGCAGGGCAACCGATGTGCGCACCGCAAGAACTTCGCGGTCGACCGCCTGTTTCACCGTTTCGCCATCACGGAGATAGCAATAAGGCCGCTTCCACTGGCCGACATCCTCGAAATGGGCGCCATGGGCCTCGTGCCAGCTGTGCATCGGGGTCTTGCGCACGGGATCAAGCAAAACGGACCCGGTGTCGATCCCGGCCAGCGCACCGATCGTGACCGGTGTGTAGAACGGCCGGAAGGTCGTGTGTCCAACCTGAGGGATAGGCTCATCACGCAGCCCCGCCATGATCGCCAACGCATTGACGTTCGAGGTCTTGCCCTGATCCGTTCCCATACCGGTCGTCGTGTATCGTTTGAAGTGTTCGACCGAGGCGTAGTTCTCGCGATGGGCCAGAGCAATATCGGCAGCGGTGACGTCGTTTTGGAAATCGTGAAACCGCTTGGCACCCTTGCGATCGGTCGGAACCGTCCAGAGCGGCTTGAGGTGCATATCACCATCGCCGGCACCGGCTTCGACTTCGGCCACGGCGCCGGCCTTCGCATCAAAGCCCGCGTCAACGGCAGCTGCCGCACCGGCCTCGGCGCCTTCCCTGAGGCAATCCTCTAAAGCGAGCGTTCCGGCGACAGCACCTGCGTTGCGCTGCGCCTGTTTGAGCACACCCGGCACGAACGTTGCCAGTGCATCGTCCCAGCGCATCTTGGCGCCCGATTGTGACGCCAGATGCACGGTCGGATTCCATCCGCCCGACATCATCACGAGATCACAATCGATGTTGCGCCGCTTGGCGCTGTCGACACCGCCGTCTTCGCGCAGGGCCATGACTTCGACATCGCTGACTTGCTTGGCGCCCCGCACACCGGTGATCGCACTGGAAGTCACGACTGCGATGCCGTGCTCGCGTGCAGCACGGACCAGGGCGCCTTCGGGTTTGTCGCGCACATCGATGATCGAGACGACATGGATACCACCATCGGCGGCGTCCATCGCCGCCCGATAGGCGCTGTCGTTGTTGGTGAAAACTACGGCACGATTGCCGGGCCGCACGCCATAGCGGTTCACATAGGTCCGCACGGCATCGGCCAGCATGACGCCGGGCCGGTCGTTCTCGGCAAAGACAAGGGGCCGCTCGATCGCACCGGTCGCCAGCACGACCTGGCGTGCGCGGATCTTCCACAAACGCTGGCGCGGACCGCTGCGTTCGCCAAACGGCAAGTGATCGGTCAGGCGTTCGGCTACAACCAGGAAGTTGTGATCGTAGTAACCAGCGACCGTGGTGCGTGCCAGCACCCGAACTTCCGGCATCGCTGCCAGTTCGGCACGCATGGAGGCAATCCACTCGCCGGCCGGCTCGCCATCGATCATCGCGCGGCTAGACAGCAGGCTGCCGCCCAGTTCCGGTTGTTCATCGGCCAGGATCACGCGGGCACCCGAGGAGGCTGCGGCATGGGCAGCAGCCAGCCCGGCCGGACCGGCCCCGACAACCAGCACATCGCAATGGGTGCGGCGCTTCTCGTAAACATCGGGATCAGGCTCGGTCGGCGCCTTGCCCAGGCCCGCGGCGCTGCGGATGATCTTTTCGTAGAACATCCATGCCTTGGGCGGCCACATGAAGGTCTTGTAATAGAAGCCTGCCGGAAAAATCTTCGAGAGCAGGTTGTTCACCGCGCCAACGTCGAGGTTGGCGCTGGGCCAGCGGTTCTGGCTCTCGGCGACCAGCCCTTCGAACAACTCGATCTGGGTCGCACGTGTGTTCGGTTCGGTCACGGCACCTTCACCCAATTGCATCAGCGCATTGGGTTCTTCGGCACCAGCCGAAACAATGCCGCGCGGGCGGTGATACTTGAAGCTGCGCCCGACCAGACGTACGCCATTGGCGAGCAGGGCCGAGGCCAGCGTATCACCGGCATTGCCGGTGTAACTCTGTCCGTCGAATGTGAAGTTCAGGCGCTGACCGCGGTCGATCCGACCGCCGTCGCTGTTGCGGAAGGGCTGGGTCATCGGCCACCCTCCCCGCCATCAAGTTTGGGCGGTTTTTCGGTGATCCCGTATATCGCCAGAACTTCGTGGGTCACGGTGTCGCGTGCCA
>JABIUG010000164.1 GCA_018700655.1 Rhodospirillaceae bacterium
CTCTCGACATCATGGTCGTCAACCATGGCCTGGGTCCGGCCAAGGATCTGCTTGAGGTGACCGACGAGGATCTTGATGCCGTGATCGGGACCAACCTCAACAGCGCCTTTGTCTGTGCCCAGCTTGCGGGCAAACAGATGATCGCGCAGGGCCGCGGCGGAGCGGTGATCATCACCTCGTCTTCAGCCAGCCAGGTCGCGTGCTGGGGATATTCCTATTACGGCGCCTCGAAAGGCGGCGTCGACCAGCTTGTGCGCCAACTCGCCCAGGAATGGGCGCCCCACCGCATCCGCGTCAACGCGATCAATCCCGGCTACACCGAAAACGAGATGGCCGGCACCGGAGATGTCCACGACACACCCGAAGTTGCCCAGTTCATCGACCGTTTCATCCCCCTGGGCCGCCGTGGCGAAGCCCACGAAATGGCCGGCCCCGTGGTGTTCCTGGCCAGCGATGCCGCAAGCTACGTCACCGGCCACTGCCTCTTTGTCGACGGCGGTTACGCTGCGGTGTGAAGAGGGGAGGGTTGTTGTTTCCTCAAGTGCCGGGCGCGTGTTTTTTGTTGCTCCCTCAGACGCCCGGCGCCTGAGGCTAAACAAACAAAACCTAACCCTCGCCATCTTCGTGCTGATAACTCACCAGCCTGGCTTTCATCTCGGCGGATAACTCATCAGCGGCCGGGGTCAGCGGCAGGGCGTGCAGCCCGTCGAACCAGGCCCGTTTGCTTTCCCTACCGAAGGCGCGGGTCGGGACGACCCGGTCGGGCTCGTCGAGGGTCGCCAACGTGAAGCCGATCCATTTGTCATCGACGAACCGGAACGAAAGCGGCGTGCCGCAATCACCACAGAAGCCGCGCGTGACGATGCTGGAACTCTCGAACGTTTTGGCCGCACCTCGGGTCCAGCTAAAGTCGCTCGCCAGCACCGCGGCATAGGCTGTGATCGGCCCGCCCATGGCTTTCTGGCACATGCGGCAGTGGCAGATGTGCGGGTTCACCGGCGAACGGTAGAGCGCGTAACGCACGGCGCCGCACTGGCAGCCTCCGGTCATCACGGCAGGACGGGTCTGGTTCATGATCGGGGCTCGTCAGTGGTGTTGGCTTCGATGATTTCCTTGGATTCAAAGCTCATCATCCAGGCCAGCGGGACCGAGGCAGCGGTCGCCAGCGGCACCATCAGCCAGGCACTATCTGCCGGGTTAGAGCCCCAGTCTTCATAGCTGAGGTAGAACCAGATGTAACAGGCCAGATTAAGCAGCATCACCGTTGCCGCACGATGCGAGCCGCGACCCTTGATCTGGTCCCACAGCGCCAGCACGGTGATAGTCGCGATCCCGCTGGCAAGCGCCCACAGCACCAGCTCGACCGGGGCAAAGGTCAGCAGGGCGGCCGGGATATCGTTCTCCGGGCGCGCGACTTCAAGACCGGCAAACAAGGTCACCAGCAGGCCCAGCCACACGCCCCAGACGAACATGCCGCCAGCATGTTCCAGGCCGCCGCGCAACATCGGCGGCAATCCACCCAGATCGTCGGCTTTGCTTTTGACCTGGGCATCGGCCAGCGCCGCCAGCCAGGCGACGACATGATAGGCCGGCAGGCAGACCAGCCCGGCGCCAAGCAGGATCCAGAAGTCGACGCGATGGTCCGCCCACCAATCGACAGGCGCAGTGGCGAATACCTCGGCAAAGCCGAAAAACGCGAAGATAAAAAACAGCGCCCAGATCAGGACCTGAAGGATGAGCGGGATCCAGACCCAGCGGTGAAGATGCATGTCAGGCCTGCCTTGCGAGATAACGGCCCGGCGTGTCGCCGAGCGATTTGCGGAACATGGTGATGAAGGCGCTGGGGCTGTCATAACCCAGATCGAACGCAACCGTGGTGACGGCATCGCCCGCGGCGAGCCGCTCGATCGCGGCCTGCAGGCGACGGCGCTGACGCCAGGCGCCGAAGGTCATGCCGGTTTCCTTCTGAAAAAGCCGCGCAAGCGTGCGTTCGCTGGCGCCGGCTTCTCCGGCCCAGTCGGCGAGATCGCGCCGGTCGCCGGGCTCATCGATCAGCGCCGAGGTGACCGAAGCCAGGCGGGAATCGTCGGGCAGAGGCAGATGGAGCGGTTCGGGTTGCAGGCGTTTGAGTTCGTCGGGAATGATCGCCACCAGGCGCGCTTCGGGCCCGTCCAGCGGATAGTCCCGGCCCAGTGCGACAACGCGCAGGATCAACTCGCGCAACAGCGGCGACACCGAAAAGACGCTG
The DNA here is from genome assembly GCA_018700655.1 of Rhodospirillaceae bacterium. Lineage (GTDB taxonomy): Bacteria > Pseudomonadota > Alphaproteobacteria > SP197 > SP197 > SP197. The sequence continues at coordinate 2,249 of JABIUG010000164.1, forward strand.
CAGATCTCCGGCAGGCCCTGGGTCACCGAGGGATCGAGATAAAGCGAGCGCATCGCGACCTCGCGCAGCGCCATCACGGCATGTTCCACGCCCGCAGGCACCCAGACCGATTGTTGCGGCGGCACGACCCAGGTGCCTCCGCGCGTGCGCACCGTCATCACGCCACGGATGGCAAACAGAAGCTGGCCGCGCAGATGGTCGTGCCAGCCGGTGTCATAGGGCCCCTCGTCACGGGCGAAACCCAGCACCGGACGCGCGCCGTCGATCACCTCGCCGGGATCAAAGCCGTCGTCGTAGAGCAGGGTCGGGCTGCCGAGCCGTTGTCTGTTTTGCGTCATCACTTGTCAGTTTAGCGCAAGACAGGCAGGAAGGAAGAGGCTAGGTACACTGGACGGCAGCGTTACCCGCCGCCGATCCGGAAGGTTCCAGACCATGCGTTCATCACTCTTCGCCGATTGGCACGGCGTCCTCAAGGACGGCTGGAAGAGTCCCCAGATCCTGCTTCTGATCTTCGCAGCCTCGATTCCGATCGCCTTCGAGCCCTGGATGGCGCTGATCAACAACTTCGCGGTCGACGAGGTCGAGTTCACCGCGCTGGAGCGCGGCATTCTTGAATCCGTGCGCGAAATCCCGGGTTTCCTCGCCTTCACCGTGGTCTACATGCTGCTGATCTGGCGCCAGCAGACCTTCGCCATCCTGTCCCTGACGGTGATGGGCCTGGGCATCGCGATGACCGGCCTGCTGCCCAGTGTCTGGGGGCTCTATTTCACCACGCTCCTGATGTCGGTCGGCTTCCACTTCCTTTCGACCATGGAACAGTCGCTCTCGATGCAGTGGGCCCCCAAGCAGGAACTGCCGTTGGTGCTGGGGCGCATGGCTGCCGTGGCATCGCTGGGTTCACTGGTCGCCTATGGCCTGGTTTACGTCGCCTTCGAGTTTCTCCAGGCGCCCTATTGGGCGGTCTATCTGATCAGCGGCGCGATGACGGTCGGGCTTGGCTTTTTCTGCTGGTCCTTCTTTCCGCGCTTCAAGGAAGACAACTACCAGACAACCAAGATCGTGCTGCGCAAGCGTTACTGGCTCTATTACGCGCTGGAGTTCATGTCGGGCGGCCGCCGCCAGATCTTTGTCGGCTTCGCTGCCTTCCTGATGGTCGCCGAGTTCGGCTACCGGCCCGAGGCCGTGGTCGCACTTTTTGCCGCCAACCACGTCATTGCCATGTGGCTGGCGCCGCGCGTCGGCCGTCTGATCATCCACTGGGGTGAGCGCCCTGCTCTCATCCTGGAATATGTCGGCCTGATCGGCATCTTCGTGGCTTATGCATTTGTCGATGTCGCCTGGATCGCGGCAGGCCTCTACATCGTCGATCACCTGTTTTTTGCGCTTGCGATCGCGATCAAGAGTTACTTCCGCAAGATCGCCGACCCCAGCGATATCGCCTCGACCGCCGGTGTTTCGTTCACGATCAACCACATCGCAGCCGTCACCATGCCGTGGATGCTGGGCCTGATCTGGGTCGCCAGCGAGGATGGCCGCATGACCGTTTTCCTGGTCGGCGCAGCCATGGCGACGATGTCGCTCGGTTTCGCCCTGCTGGTTCCGTCAAGCCCCGACCAGGGCAACGAAACCACAGTGTGGAAGAGCGGTGTGGTGCAGGCCGCGGAGTAGCTGCTACTCCGCGGCGACCCTGAACCCGGGGTCCCTTGGCGTCGCTTCGCCGTCTTCGCCACCCTGGTGGGCATAGATCGTCGTGTAGCCATCGCCCCAGTCGGGCGGAATCGGGCAGGGTTCGGGGTCGAGATGGGCCCAGGTCGCCCGCTCGCCGCGGATCAGATCGCGGTAATGGTGCGTCGTCGAAGCCTTGGGGTTTGTGTAGGGGAAGGCGTCGGCTGCGGCATAGGCGTTGATCAACAGTGGGCGTCCGTTCGCCTGGGTCGTGGGTTTCGAGCCGTGCACGGCCCGGCTGTGGTGGATCGTGATCGAACCCTTCGGCCCCGGCAGATAGACCGCATCCTCAGGCTCGTACATCGCCATATCGGTATCACGCATCGAACCGGTCCAGACGCCCCTGTCATCGAAGTGTTCGAAGATCGGGCCCTTGTGGCTGCCGGGAATGATTCCGATGGGGCCATCCTGCTCGGCAACGTCGGTGAGGTAACAGCCGATCGCCAGCACGTTGTAGTTGGTGTGCGGATAAAACGGGATGTCCTGGTGCCACTTCACCTGATCGCGCCCGTCGGACCATTTGAAGTTGAGCTTGGAGTGGTTGAACGTCACATCGGGCCCCAGCAGGTCGGCTGCGGCGTCGCCGATGATGCCGTTGGCAAAGTCCCAATAGGCGTCGTGCATACGATCGGGCGAAATCAGGCGGCGCACAATCGGGCGCTCGGCGCTGTGGCCGGGTCCGATGTCGAGGTCACCGCTGCTCTGCGTCAGTGACCGGCTCTTTTCGATGAACTCGGCCGTCACGGCATTGAGATGATCGATCACATCAGCCGGGATAAGGCTTTCAACCAGCGCATAACCGTTCTCGAAATAGTCTTCACGCTGTTTTTGCGTGAGCACACGGGCGGGAAAGGCGAGGATTGCTTCTGGTGTCATGGCGTGACCTGTCATCTCTGAGCTTGCAGCCTGACATGATCTCCCTTTTGATCACCACGTCCAGCAAAGGAAATACGATGTGCCGATTTCTTGACGGCAAAGCGGCCCTGGTGACCGGAGCAGCAAGCGGCATCGGCCGGGCGATCGCCGAAGCCTTCGCATCACAAGGCGCCATCGTCACCGTGGCCGATCGCGGTGATTGCAGCGAGGCGGTTGCCGCGATCGAAGCCGCGGGGGGCCAGGCCATGGCACTCGCCATGGACGTGACAGACGAAGCCAGCGTGGTGGACGGTTTCACCAGTGTGTCCGCGCAGATGGGCCGGCTCGACCTTTCGGTCGCCAGCGCCGGCATCTCGCTTGAAGGCCCCTTGCTCGAAACCAGCCTGGCGGACTGGAACCGGGTGATCGGCGTCAACCTCACCGGTGTTTTCCTGACCGGGCGCGAGGCGATCCGCGCGATGGTCGCCCATGGCAACGGCGGACGCGTGATCTCGATCGCATCCGACCACGCCTATTTCGGCTGGGAGGGCCGCTCTGCCTACAATGCCTCCAAGGCCGGTGTGTTGGGCCTGACGCGCGTCTGGGCCAGGGAGTTCGGACCCGACATCCTGGTCAACGCGATCTGCCCCGGCCCGGTCGCAACACCGTTGCTGCTCGACGGCATCATGCCCGAAGACATGGCCCGCGAGACCGATATCCCGCTCGGGCGTGTCGGCCAGCCCGACGAGATTGCCGCCGTCGCCTTGGCTCTTGCCGGCAAGGCAGGCTCCTTCACCACCGGCCAGGCCTGGGGTGCCAACGGCGGCTCGGCGATGCCCTAGTTTAGTGGTGCCGACCCGATCGACATGCGCCTGATCGAGATCCCGGATCAGCGGCCTTCGGCCTTGTCCGGGATGACAACTGAGAGAGTGGTCCAGCCAAGAGCACATCAACCCCAATATCCCTGTCATCGCCCGGCTTGACCGGGCGATTCATCTCCCGCCGGCAAGGGCCGATAGAGATCGGGATGGATGCCCCCATCAAGTGGGGGCATGACGGTTGTAGATGTGTTTGTGGCGGGGACTCGAACCGGATCCCCCTCACCCCGGCAGCGGGAGGCCCGATGGGGCCGACGGCGAGCCCGTGCCAACGGCGCGTTAACCAAATGAGCGGAGCGAACGCCGGCGCTTGAGGCTGAACAAACAAAAAAACGGGCCAAACATCAGCGCCTGAGGCTAGACCAACAAACCCCTAACCCCGCGCCATCTCCAGCAGGGCATCAGCCAACACGCGGGCGCCGGCGGCGAGGTCTTGCGCATCAGCACGTTCGTCCTCGTTGTGGCTGATGCCGCTGAGGCAAGGCACGAAGATCATGCCGGTGGGGCAAAGCGGGACCATGTACTTGGCGTCGTGATCGGCGCCTGACGGCATGCGCATGGCGGGAATCTCAAGCTCGCCCGCAATGCGTTCGATCCGGGCGACGACGGTCTCGTCAAAATCGGCCGGGTCGCCAGCGTGGCGTTCCTGGACGACGACCTCGCAAGGCCCGGCATGGGCCGCACAGAAAGCGGCCATGCCATTAACCTTGGCGCGGAAGAACGCCTGGTCCGGGTGGCGGAAGTCGATTGTGAAGATGACCTTGCCAGGAATCGTATTGGGCGAACCCGGATGCGCTTCAAAGCGCCCGACCGTGAAACGCACGGTGTCGCTGGGATCGGCCAGATCCCGGTAGAGCGCATCGATGATCCCATGGGCCGAGCGGAAGGCATCGCGGCGCGCCTGCAGCGGCACGGTACCGGCATGGCCGTCGATCCCGGTGACCGTGACCGCGAAGGAACTGCCGCCCTGAATGCCGGTCACCGCGCCGACGGTGAGACCCGCGCTTTCCAGCCGGGGGCCCTGCTCAATGTGGGTTTCGATGTAACCTGCGACGGGAATGCCGCCCTGGCGGCGTTCCGCACCGGGGGTCGCGGCCAGCGTGCGCTCGAGTTCGTCGCGCAGAACAGCGCCATCGGGCGCCGTAAAATCAAGGAACTCCTCGATCTGGTGTTTGCCCGAAAACACCAGGCTGCCGGTACAACCGGGAGCAAAACGGCAACCCTCCTCGTTCGTCCAGACCACGGCCTCGATCGGATGGCGATGTTCGATGCCGCCGTCTTCGAGCGCCTCAAGCACCTCGAAGGCTGAGAGCACGCCATAGATGCCATCGAAGTTGCCACCGGCGGGCTGGGTGTCGAGATGCGAGCCCGAAAGAATCGCCGGCGCATCGGGGTCGGTGCCTTCGCGCCGGACAAAGAGGTTGCCGGCTTCATCGGCGATCAGGCGAAAACCGCGTTCACCGGCCCAGCCGGCCAGGGCGGCGCGCGCCTGACCGTCCTCAGGCGTCAGCGCCTGGCGGTTAACGCCGCCGTTGCCGGTCGCGCCGAACCTGGCGATCGCCATGTGGTGATCCCACAGGCGTTGTTGATCGATGAAGGTGCTGGCGCGTGTCATGGCCGGAAACCTGTTTGCTGGAGAACGTTCGGGTTACTTCTTCTTGAGGCCAATCTGGCGGCTGGCCCAATCGGGCAGTTCAGTAACCAGATGTTGGGCTAGGCGCGCCTCGATCTCCTCGGGGAACGGTGCCGTCCGACCGGCCTTGTGATCGAGATGCAGCCACATGAATTCGATCGTGCCGCATTCACGTTCACCGACCTTGAAGACATGGGCGGTGTGGAGGCGTTTGCTGTCGTAACCCAGGATCAGGCTGTTGAAGCTCAACGTCTCGCCCCGATTGACCTCATCGAGGTAACGCACATGGGCCTCGACCGTGACCAGGGCGAAACCGGTCGCATCGTAATAGTCGGTGCCGATGCCGAGTTTGGCCTGCAGCGCCCAGGAGGCATCGCTTGCGGCGACGACATAATAACCCTCGTTCATGTGACCGTAGTGATCGGTCCAGGCATCGGGCACTTCGACCGAATAGATGTTCTCAAGGCTCATGGTTTCCCCCTTCACTGACCGCGCGAACCCTATCAGAGACTGCCCCATGGGGCACTTCCCCTGCGCATCGAATTGGGCTTAGTGTTGGCCCATGAACGAAGCCATCCTGACGCCTCAAACCCAGGCGCTGAGCGATGAGGCGCCGATCACACGGCGTGAGTTGAAGGCGTTGATGCACCGCTCGAATGCACCGGTGATGATCCGCCTGCCACTCTGGTACGGCATGCTTGCCATCACCGGCCTCCTGATCTGGCTGGCGATGGGGACCTGGTGGCTGCTGCCGGCGATGTTTCTGCATGGCATCATCATGGTGCACCACTTCTCGCTGCAGCATGAGTGCATCCATTTCACGGCCCTGAAGACACGTCGGGCAAACGAGGTCCTGGCGGCCTGGTGCGGTTTCTGGATCTGCGTGCCGCCGGTCTATTTCCGCTATGA
>JABIUG010000165.1 GCA_018700655.1 Rhodospirillaceae bacterium
AAGCAGGTTCCAGTGCCAATGCCTGGTTAAAGCAGTCACGTGCATCGCTCAGGTTCTTGCGGCCACCAAGCTCCATCAGGCGGTTCCCGCGCAGCCGCCAGTCATAAGCCTTCAGTGCATCAGGCTCCAGATGGCGGCGACGCTCATACTGGCTTTCCTCGATCTGCAGCGAGAGGCTTGCCGTGATTGCACGGGCGATCTCGGCCTCGACATCCAGAAGATCATGCATCACCCGATCGTACCGTTCGGACCACACCACAGCGCCGCGCGCGCCGTCGACAAGTTCGGCGGTCAGACGAATTCTTGCGCCATCGGCACGCAGCGTGCCGTGCAAGATGAACCCGGCCTCCAACCTTCTGGCGATCGTGCCGACATCGTCTTGCATCTTGCTGGAAACAAGGCAGCTACTTCGGCCCATGACGACCAGGTCGTGGCAGCGCGTCAGGTCATGCTGAATGTCTGCTGCAATACCGTGGCCAATGTAATCGAGTGCCGTGGGGCCAATCGTGACAAAGGGCATGACCGCGATGGATGCCCCGGCCTGCGGCGACGGGCCCACAGAATCGAGACTTTGCAACAAGGCACTTGTCTGGTTCCCGTCCTCGACTGGCGGCAACATTCCGTACTCGCTGGCTTGCTCCGACAAGACGCGGATCAACGCCGGTTTGTTACGCACCTCGAGCTTGCGGTAGATCGATGCGACGTGGTTGCGCACCGTCGAGGGCCCAATATGAAGATTGGCCGCGATCTGCTTGTAGGTGTCTCCAGCACCATAACGTTCGGCAATCGTCATCTCTCGCCTGGAAAGCGCCATCAGGTTCCCCCTTGCCCATACCCGGACATCAGGCCTGATGCATCTTAACGGGCAAAATGATGCATCTGCACTATCGAACGGGCTGACCCGAGACGAGACACTGGCCATGTCGAAAACCGAAACCTCGGATGGAGAACGTCATGGCCTACTCCTATGCCTGCAAGGACTGCGAAGGGATGGAAGCCTGTCCCGGGAAATTCGTTGCCGAAACACAGGACGAAGTCTGGAAACTCATGGCGTTACATGCAGCCGTTGCGCACGGCGTAGACGCCAGCACATTTGACGAAGATATGACGGCATATCTGAAGGGCCTGATCAAGGCCGTCTAGGCAGGTGCCGGTCAGCCTTCTGCGGCAGGCCGAAAAGCCCATCTGACTTTCTGGTGGCAAATCCGTCTGCCGACGCCTGGTGTCGCCGTCAGCCTTTCTGCGCGGCAACCCAGTCAGCGAGGCTGGAGTTGCTCCAGACCTCGGCGATGCGGCCCCTTGAGAGCCGGAAGATGACGTTGCCGTGGTAGTCGAGCTTTTGACCTGAGGCTGTGAGGCCGCGGTAATCGTTTTGCAACGTACCCGTTCCGTGGTAGCGCATCGCGGCGCGGTCGCCGTCAATCAACTGGTGATCGATTGTGTGATGCAGGTCCGGAAAGGCCGCCATCAGGCCCTGGGCATAACCGCCGACCAGCCCATCCGGCACCGCATAGTCGATCAGGCCTGAATGCACGACGGCGCCGGGGACAAAGAACTCGGCATGGCGGTCGAGCGCACCCTGGTTCCAGAAGACATCGATCAGATCGCGCAGCAGGCGTTTGTTTGTCTGGCGTTCCGTCATAATGTCTTCCCTGGGTGTTTGGACGGCAATTCCGATCAGGCCGCCTGAGGTTGCGCAGCCATCCAGTCGGCCAGGTCCGAGTGTCCCCAGACTTCTGCAATGCGGCCGTGCGCCAGCTGGAAAATGGCTGTGCCGTGATGGTCGAGCTTCTGGCCGGTTGCTTCGACCCCGCCATAATCGTGGGCTAGGGTCCCAGTGCCGTGATAACGCATGGCCGCCCAATCACCATCGATCAGCAGGTAAACGATGGCATGGTGGAGATCCGGAAAGGCCGCAAAAAACGGCGCTGCAAAATCATCACCCAGTCCGACCCTGCCGGCATAGTCCTGCGTGCCCGAATGCAACACTGCATCATTGGCGAAAAAGTCGCCGGATCTCTCGAGCCGGTGTTCGTTCCAGAAGACATCCATCAGATCGCGCAGGAGGCGTTCGTTGGCTTGGCGGTCTGTCATGATTTCACCCCTCAGTGTCTGGCGACAAGGCCTATGACGCTTCCTGACCGTGCGTCGCGAACCAGTCGCCGATATCCGAATAGGTCCAGATCTCGGCGATGCGCCCACCCTTCAGGCGCAGTAGAGCCATGCCGTGATAGGAGAGTTTCTGGCCAGAGGCGATGAGCCCGCCATAGTCGCCCTTGAGCGTACCGGTGCCACGGAAACGGGTCGCTGCCGTATCGCCGTCCAGGACAAGATGGGTGAGTTCATGATGCAGATCGGGAAACGCCACCAGGAACGGTTTTGCGAAATCCTCGGTGATCGCCTGCTGGCCCGCGAAATCCGTCACACCGGCATGGATCACAACAGAATCGTCAAAGACATCGTCAAAACGGTCCAGCCGCTGATCGTTCCAGATCACGTCATAGAGGTCGCGTACGGCGCGTTCGTTACGATCCTGGTTCGTCATGTCGCCCTCTCCGTGTTTACCTAGAGCAAATCCTGGTTTGATTGGATCGCTTCGCGATGCAATCAGATCAGGTGAAGTTGCTCTACCTCTATGAAGTAGAGCGGATTCACATCTTTTGACGTAACCACCTTGCGGTTACGTCAAAAGATGACCGCTCTAGAGAACCTAGCCGAAGCGCATCACGACTTCACCCCGCGATCGCCTGCTCCACGGCCGCGAGCGCCTGGTCTGCCTGAGCAATCTCGGGCCCTCCGCCCTGGGCCATGTCCGGGCGGCCGCCGCCGCCCTTGCCGCCCAATTCGGCAACACCGACCTTGACCAGATCGACAGCATTGAAACGTTCGACCAGATCA
>JABIUG010000166.1 GCA_018700655.1 Rhodospirillaceae bacterium
GACAGGGAGCGGGCGGGTCGCACCGGGCAGCCGGTCTTTGCCGTCGTAGTCGAGGCAGGCCTGCCATTGCGCGGCCAGCATCTCACCGTCGCGTTCGGCATAGGCCGCGGCGACCACCGGTTTGCACTTTTCCCAGAGTGCGTCGTCGCCCAACACTTCGGACGGGTACATCAGCAGTGCATAATGGGCGAGTGCGAAGTCGGGCGGCAGCGTGCCGCCGGCCTCACGGAAGCGGATTTCGGCGCCTTCCCATTCATGGATGAAACCGGCCTTGCTGCCCGAGGTTCCCATCGCCACGCCAAAGCGCACGAGGTCGGGATGGGAAAGGATCATGTCCTGCACGATCAGCGCGCCCATCGAGAGCCCGACCACAACCACGGGCGGTTTGCAGACCTCCCGGATCAGCGCTGCGAGGTCATCGGCATAGGTTGCGATCGGCCAGGGCGGCGGTTTGTGGCTGATCGTCTTGCCGGCGCCACGCGGATCGAAGCTGGTGCAGCGGAAATCGGGGAAGAGATCAAACTGCTCGGCCCATTCCTCGCCGATCTGATCGCCGCCCGGACACCACACGATGTCGGGACCGCTGCCCTGCTGGACGTAATGAAGCGAAACCTCTGGTGTGTCGAACGTGGCGTGGTGCATCGATACGGCCCCTAGAATCTGAACCGATGACGCTAAACCCTGTCGCTGTCGATGTCAGGCCTGTTCGGTAAGTTCGAGACCAAGGCGGGGACCGATCTCGTGGAAGCCATACCCCTTGTAGAAGTCAACCGTGCGAGACCATGTGTCTGCAGGCGGGGCGCCTACCTTGAGCGACGGCCATCGTTTTTCACGGGCGTGTTCGATCGCCCTGTCGATCAGCGCGGCGCCGACCTTCTTCGAGCGGTAGGCCGGAGCGACATAAAGCTCCGCGATCTCGCCGAAGGGCCCGGCAGCATAGACGGCAAAGCAAGTCGACAGGGTCAGGGCGCCGGCAACAGTGTCACCGTCGAAGGCCAGAAAGGCGACGAGATCGTCGGTCCGCGCCAACAGACCGGCGGTGCTTTTTACACGTTCCGGCCCCACGGGCTCGGTCTGAAACAGCTCGAGCAACAAGTCGTCGACCGCCTTGGCTACATGTCCAGCGTCCTCGATCCCGGCACGACGAATGATGATGCTCATGACACTCGCTCCGTTGTTGTCGGGCGCAATCTGGCGGATCGTGTCATTACGAAGTAATCAATAATCTATAAGACAAAAATGGGAATCTTTTATGAGGATGCCATGTCACGCTGTCGTTTGAGCCTTGACCATCTCGAGCTTCTCCAGGCGGTCGCGCAGACCGGATCCCTGGCGCAATCGGCAAATTATCTTGGCCTGACACAACCAGCGCTGAGTTACCGCCTGCGAGAGGCCGAACGCAGGCTTGGGGTCGAGCTTTTCAGCAAGGAGCGCGGCAAGCGCGTGACCATGACGCCGGCCGCCCAACGGCTTCTGCCCACCGCCGAACTGGTGCTTGACCAGTTGACGCGCGCCGAGAGCGATGTCGAACGGATTGCCCGTGGTTTTCAGTACACGGTGCGTCTCGCCCTGCCGAGCCGGGCATGTTTCCTCTGGCTGCCCCGCTTTCTCGATTTCCTGCAGAACAACCACTCCGAACTCGATGTCGTGTTCGAACTTCAGGCCGGGCCGGCTCCGCTGGAATCGCTGGCGCGTGGCAAGGTCGATGTCGCCGTGCTGCCCGCCAAACCGTCGGCTGAGCATTTTGAAAGCAGATTGCTCTTTTCCGATGAGGTGATGGTGGTGCTCCCCGCCGGCCACACCCTTGCCGAGGCATCGTTTGTTGCTCCCGGTGCGTTTGCAGAATGTGCCCTGATTACTGATGAAACGCCGGCAGAGGCAGATGTTCACGCAATGGCAGCGTTACAGCCACTCGGCATCGCACCCATGCGCTACATCCAGGCCGGCTCTCCAGAGACGACGGCGGAACTTGTCGGGAGCGGCTTTGGTCTGGGCCTTGCGTCGCGGCGGTTTGGGAGTCGCTGGCAACGCGACAACGTCGTTTCCCGTTCGATCGGGGCCAAGGCAAGCAAGCTCGCGTGGCATGTCGCCATTCGTCGCAGCGAGGCTGATGGAACGCCGACGGAGCACCTCTTCGAGCGACTGTTCTATTGGTTCGAGCGCAAGGATGCACCGCGCGATCCACTCCGGGACGTGGGCTCATGAACGCTCGGCCATAAGCGGGCGTGTGGCTCAACAAGTTCTCGTTGGATCGCGTTCCAACGCCGACGTAGAGTCTCCCCCCGACCCATCCAAACTGAACCGTGAAACTGAGAGCTAATCAGCATGGATTTTTCGATAAGACCCGCACGAATCGCTGACATCCCGCATCTGGCATACGCCCTCATGGAAGCGTCGGGCGGCTTGGTAGAGGCTGTTTATGAAGGAGCCATACCCGGGCGTGAAGCCAAGTTGATTGTCGAACATCTGTTCTCGCGTCCCGGCACGACGACGGCGATCACGAACTGCCTGGTTGCCTGCGATGAAAAGAGAGTGCTGGGATCAATCCATGCCTTCCCCATGGACGCCATGGAAGAAGATGGTCCACCTGACCCGCTTGTGTCCGAAGACCGCTTCTATCTCTATGAGCCCTTCATGCATATGCACGCCGACGGCAGCTATTACATCATGGCAGTGGCGGTTTACCGGGAGTTTCAGGGCTCCGGCGTTGGCAAACGCTTGATTGCCGAGGCCGAGTCGGCCGCAAAAGCCAAGGGTTTCAAAGTGATGAGCCTCCATGCCTTTGCGGAGAACCAGGGTGCCATCAGGCTTTATGAGTCGCTTGGGTACAAGGAAAGCGCCCGCCAACCGGCCGTTGAACACGACAAAATCCGCTTTGGCGGGGACGTTCTGATGTTGACCCGGGATCTGTAAATCTGGGTGGCTTTGTGAAAACCAAAGGCCACATCTCGGGCTCTAGTCTGCCAGTTGTGCGAGCTTGATCGGGCCAGGCGAGACCCAGAGGCAGAAGGTGAAGAGCGGCGTTTCCCCGGTGATCATCTCGTGGAGCAGCCAGGGGGTGTTGTGGACCGCGAGGCCGGCGGGACGAGATCGCGGTGGTTCACCGTCCTGGCCCCAGAGCGTGTCGCCGCCAAAGGGGAAATAGACTTCCTCGGCCTCATGATGATGGCTGGGGTAATGACGCCCGGGCCCGATGATGAAAAACGTCGCAATCATCCGGTCATCAGGGATCAATCCGTCATATCCCAGGATGTTGGTGTAGCAATAGTTTGCCATGTAGTCGTCGCCGAGCTTCTCGCGGTAATGCTCGGTGCGGATCCAGCGCAGGTCCGGCTCAACCGCAGCAAAGGCCTGCGCAAATTCAGCCATCGGTCCGTCTTGCGCCATCGCCAGTGCTGCCTCGAGGTGGCGGTGTCCGGGCAGGCGGAGCGGCTCCTGCCGCACCTCGGGCAATCGCGCTTCTACGATCCTTCGGCTGACCTTTGTTATGGCCTTGGCCTGTTCCGGTTCGGCTTCTGCGCGCTCGGCCAGAAAGGAAAGCATGTGGCCGCGCAGGGTTTCGAAACGCACTTCAAACGAAGCGGTGCTCACCCGTCACGCCCGGCCATGTGGTCGAGTGCTGCGACGACATCGGCAGGTTCGGCGCGTGTCCGGTAATCGGGCTCGGTCGAGGCAAAGACGATTTCGCGGTTGCTGTCGACAATGAAGGTCGCTGGAACCGGTAGTTCCCAACGCTCGTCTCCGTTGACCTTGCTGAGATCGAGGCCGAGCCCTTCGAATTCGGAACGGGTGTCGGAGTCGACCTCGTAGACCAGCCCGAACTTGCGCGCGACCGTGTTGCCGGGATCGCTCAGGACCTCAAACGACAGACTGTCGATTTCGCCGGGGGTCAGGGGGTCGTCGGGAATCTCGGGGGATATCGCGACCAGTTTGGCGCCACGCGCGGTGATTTCGGGCATTGCGAGTTGATAGGCCGCGAGCTCGGCGCTGCAATAGGGGCACCAGCGGCCGCGATAAAACACCAGCACAATGGGGCCTTCCATCAGCACGGCGCGCAGGGCAGTTGCGTTGCCGTGGGCATCCGAGAGGATGAAGTTGGGAGCCTGATCACCTTTGGCCAGCGACTTTGTGCCGGCGTCGCCTGCGGCAATGCGGCCCACCATGCCCGCGATCATGTCGCGCTTTTCAGGTGGCATGGCATTTTCGACGGCAGCGAGTGCGGCCTGGAGGCTCATGTTTGTTCTCCGCGTTGTTGCCTGCGATGGTTCGCTTCCGATATGGGTTCTCGACCAGAAGCATGCAACGGACATCGATCATGAACAAAACGCCGCCGCGCTGGCTGACGCCGCTGACCGACTATGGTCCCCTGGCCGTGTTTTTTGTCGCCTACCTCCAAGCCGACCTGATGACTGCAACGGCTGCCCTTTTGGGCGCTACCGTCATTGCTCTGGTTCTGGGCTATGCGATCGCGCGTCATATCCCCAGGATGGCACTGGTGACGGCCGGCCTTGTCGGTGTTTTCGGCGGACTGACCCTGTTTTTCCAGGACGATACCTTCATCAAGATGAAGCCGACCGTTGTGCAGCTTCTGTTCGCTGTGGTGCTCGGCGGCGGGCTGGCATTGGGCAAATCGCCGCTGCAGTTTGTGATGGGGAAATCGCTCAATCTCGATCCTGCCGGCTGGAAAACCCTGACCATCCGATACGCTATTTTCTTTGTTGCGATGGCCGCCCTCAATGAACTGGTCTGGCGCACCCAGAGCGAATCGTTCTGGGTCAGCTTCAAGGTTTTTGGCCTGCTTGGGCTCACGATTGGTTTCTCTTTGCTGCAGATTCCATTTTTGGGCCGCCACATGCAGGATGAAATCGAGAACGAGACGGAGACTTAGCCTGGTTGTGTCTGATGGCTAGATTTCCGCGTTTGTCGGCTCTGGTGTAGCGGAACTAGGATCAATTGCATCAATCCAGTTTGCCCTTCGGAGGCGACGATGGACCAGACCGAAGCTCCCACCCGCCAGCGGCGAGGCCGCAGCGCACGCCACGCCGAGAGGGCAGCGACACCGACCGGTGACGAGCGTGCGGTCTGGCCGGGAATGCCCGGTGGGCGCTACAGACCGCTTTCAGATGCTGATGAACTGAAGGTCCATGAAGCGGTCATGACGCTGGTCGAGAATATCGGCTTTGCCGGTGCGATCCCGCCGATGATCGAGCGGGTGACGGCGCGCGGCGGCTGGGTCTGCGAGCATGGTCGCCTTCATTTTCCGCGTGCTCTGGTCGAAGGCATTCTGTCGCGATGCAAGAAGTCCTTTATCGCGCATGGCCAGACCCGCGAGCACGATCTCGAGATCGCCGATGGACGGGTTCATCTGGGATCAGGCGGGGCCTCACCGAACATCGTCGACCTGGAAAGCGGCCGTTATCGGGGTGCCATGCTGGCCGATCTCTACGATGTCGCGCGCATCGTCGATACCCAATCCAACATTCATTTCTATGACCGCTCGCTTGTCGCCCGCGATGTCGAGGAAGTCCTGCCGTTCGATCTCAACACGGCCTATGCGGTGTTGTCGGGCACGGCCAAACATGTCGGCACCAGCATCACGGTCGCCGACAATGTCGAGCCTGCTGTCGGCCTGTTTGATGCGGTTGCAGGCGGGGAGGGCCTTTATCGGCGTAATCCCTTCGCCATGCTGTTGTCCTGCCATGTCGTGCCGCCGATGCGTTTTGCCGAAGAGGCGCTCTGGGTGATCGAAAAGGCCATTCCGCTGGGCATGCCGGTGATGCTGGTTTCGGCCGGGCAGGCCGGAGCGACCGCGCCTTCGAAGCTCGCCGGTACGGTTGCCCAGGCCATGGCCGAAGCGCTGGCCGGGCTGGTCTACTGCAATTTGATCGATCCCGATGCGACCATCATCACCGGACCCAAGCCGATTGTCTCGGATCTGCGTACCGGCGCGATGTGTGGTGGCAGCGGTGAGCAGGCGATCGTTGCAGCTGCGACGACCCAGATGGCGCGTTACTACGGCATTCCCTGCAGTGTCATGGCAGGGATCTCCGATTCCAAGGTCCCAGATGCCCAATCAGGATACGAGAAGGGCTACACCATCACGCTGGCGGCACAGGCCGGCTGCTCGATGATCACCCAGACCTGCGGCATGCAGGCCAGCCTTCTGGGTCTCACGATGGAAGGTTACATCATCGACAACGACATGCTGGGCGCGATCCTGCGCACGGTACGGGGCATAGAAGTGACCGACGAGAACCTCTCGGTCGAAACGATTCGCGAGGTCGTTCTGGGCGAGGGCCATTACCTCGGCCATCCCCAGACCCTTGCCAACATGACCCGCGACTACCTCTATCCCGAGATTGCCGACAGGCTGTCGCCTTCCGATTGGGAGGAGAGGGGTTCGCTTGATATTCGTGAGCGGGCCCGCGAAGAAGCGCGGCGCATTCTTATGGAGCATTTCCCGCGTCATATTGACGATGTGACCGATGCCCGCATCCGCGAGCACTTTCCCATCATGTTGCCGCGCGAAAAGATGACACCACGCCCATGAGCAGCCAGTTCCCCCATCTCTTTTCGGAGATCGCCCTGGGCCGGACGATGATCCGCAACCGGATCGTCTCGACCGGTCACCACACCCACCATTCCCACGGTGCGCCAAGCGAGCGCTACATCGCCTACCAGGAGGCCCGTGCCAAAGGCGGAGCCGGACTGATCGTGGCCGAAGTTGCCGGAATCCACGAGACGGCGCATTTTGCCAATCATTTCCTCCAGGCGACGTCGCCCGATTGCGTGCCCGGTTACCGCGACCTGGCGCAGGCGGTGCACCGTCATGGTGCTGCGCTGTTTGGCCAGTTGTTTCATCCAGGCCGTGAAGTCCAGGCCACGGCCGACGGCATGCTGGCGACCGCCTATGCCCCTTCCGCGGTGCCCAACGAGCGTTTTCACATCATGCCGCGGCCGATGTCGCAGGCCCTGATCGAGGAGGTTATAGGAGGCTTTGGTCGCGGAGCCGGATATCTGGTGGAAGCCGGGCTCGATGGTGTCGAACTGGTCGCGAGCCAGGGTTATCTGCCCGCGCAATTCCTCAATCCGCGGCTCAACCTTCGCGACGACGCTTGGGGTGGTTCGTTCGAGAATCGTTTGCGTTTCGTCCAGGAGTCGATCAGGGCGATGCGTGCCGCAATTGGCGATGCAACCCTGGGCATGCGCATATCGGGTGACGAACTCGAACCCGCACAGGGTTTGACCGGCGACGATGTTGCCGAAATCTGTGCCGTGCTTGCGCCCGATCTCGATTACATCAGTGTTGTCGCTGGGATGTCATCAAGCCTTGGCGCCTCGGTCCATATCGCCGCGCCAATGGGTGTTCCGGCAGGTTATGTCGCGCCCTATGCCCGACGGATTAAGGAGACCACGGGCCTGCCGGTCATCGCGACCGGCCGCATCGGCCAGCCCCAGATTGCTGAAGCGATCGTTGCTGCCGGCGATGCCGATCTCTGTGGCATGACACGGGCGTTGATTTGCGATCCCCAGATGCCGGCAAAGACGAGAGACGGTAACCTCGACGAGATCCGCGCCTGCATCGCCTGCAATCAGGCTTGCATCGGCCGCGCACACGCTGGCATGCCGATTTCCTGTATCCAGTACCCGGAGAGCGGGCGCGAGATCGAATATGGCGTCCTCTCGCCTACCAAGAGTCCGAAATCGGTGATGGTCGTGGGGGGCGGCCCCGCTGGACTGAAGGCGGCTGCGGTCGCTGCAGAGCGCGGCCACCGCGTCACCCTGTACGAAGCCTCCGATCAGCTTGGTGGTCAGGCGCTCCTGGCCCAGAAGCTGCCGGGGCGTGAGGAGTTTGGCGGCATCATCCAGAACCTCGTGCGCGAAGCCGAACAAGCCGGCGTATCTCTGCTGACACGGTCACCGGTGGATGTCGCAACGATCAAGGCAGCCGAACCTGATGCACTGATCCTGGCGACCGGGGCTGTGCCCTATGCCCCCGAGATCGAGGGGGCCGACGAGGCCCATGTCGTTGATGCCTGGGCAGCACTGAACGGCGCCAACATCGGCAATGCCGTCGTGATTGCCGATTGGCGTTGTGATTGGGTCGGGATCGGCTTGGCGGAAATGCTGGCGGCCTCGGGCCGTCATGTCCGGTTGATGGTCAACGGCGCGATGCCGGGCGAGACCCTGCAACTCTATGTTCGCAACCATTATGTCGGCCGCCTCCATCGATTGGGTGTCGAGATCACGACCCATGCAAGGCTGTTTGGCACGGATGCCGACAGCGCCTTTTTCCAGGACACGCTGACCGACGAGCTGGTCGTTGCCGAAGACATGGATACACTGGTTCTTTCGCTTGGGCACATGCCCCAAGATGCTCTCGGTCAGTCGCTGGAAGACGCCGGCGTCAGCTTCACCCGGATCGGCGATTGCCTGGCTCCCCGCACTGCCGAAGAAGCCGTGCTCGAAGGGCTGCAGATCGCCTGGGAACTGTAGGAATGTGCTGCCAGATCGCACTTCATCGGAAACAAATCCCCCTCACCCCAACCCTCTC
>JABIUG010000167.1 GCA_018700655.1 Rhodospirillaceae bacterium
CTCCGCCCGGAGATCTGCACGCTCGACTGTGGAACGATCAACTTCGGCAACGGCAACGAAACCTATGTCAATCCGGCTTCCTGGTGTCGCCAGATGGCGACCATGATCCGCGACTATGGCGTGAAGCCGGAAGTCGAGGTCTTTGATCTGGGCCAGGTCCGCCTTGCGAGTGCGCTCTACGACGAGGGCTTGCTCGATGCGCCCGGCCTCTTTCAGGTCTGCCTGGGTATCCCCTGGGGTGCGGGTGCCGATACCCGTTCGATGATGGCCATGGCCGACGGCTTGCCCGCTGGTTCGAACTGGGCCGGTTTTGGAATCAGCCGCATGCAGATGCCGATGGTGGCACAGGCCATGCTGCTGGGTGGCAACGTGCGTGTCGGACTGGAAGACAACATTTACCTCGACCGCGGCGTGCTCGCCTCGAACGGCGATCTGGTCGAACGTGCGACCCAGATCATCGAGCGCATGGGTGGCCGTGTTGTTGGTCCCGACGAAGCGCGCGAGAAGCTCGGCATCAAGTGAACTCTAACTCATTGGCTGCGAGCCCGGCAGATATTTATGCCGGGCTCGCCTGATGCTTCGTGAAGATCGCCTATGCCACGTCGCCCTATGTAAGCTTTGATCGCGCTGCGCAGGACTATCGCACATGCCTCAGGCGGCTCGGCCACGAGGTCTCCGACAACTACGTCGATGACGCTGATCTCGTTGTTCTGCACGGCGAGCCCCGGCAGATGCCGGGGGTGTTCGACCGATTTCCCGGGCTATTGCGACACCGTGTGGTGGGCTATGCCGCCAGGGCAATGTGGCGGGCTCGATCTGCTTGATGAGGTCTGGACCAGCTCACGTTTCTGCCATGATGTGCTGACGCGTTATCATGACAACGTGCACGTCGTGCCCCACGTTGTGTCGCTGCCCCAAACAAACGCTGCCCCAATTGCCGATATTTCCGCCAGGATCGGTCATGGCGATGATACCGACGCCTTCTGGTTTTACGCGATCACCCGGCCGCGTGATCCGCGCAAGAATCTGGCGGCTTCGCTGGAGGCTTTCGCTGCGCTGACCAGCGACCGCCCGCTTCGGTTCGCCGTCAAGGCTGTGCCCAACCTGAGCGTTCCTGCCGGTGTTGTGGGGCTGCGTGGCAGATGGTCCAACGAAGAGGTCGGCGCACTCCACCATCTCTGCCAGGCCTTTGTCAGCCCTCATCACGCCGAAGGCTGGGGCCTGGGGCTCAGCGAGGCGATGGCTGCTGGTAATCTGGCAGTCGCAACCGCCTAGAGCGGCAATCTCGCGTTCATGGACGACTCCAACGCACTCTTGGTTGCCAGCCGGCCCGTTCCGGTCCCGGCGCGGGTGCTGGCCTACTATGGCTTTCCGCAGGGATCTGGAACGGAGATGGTCTGGGCCGACCCGGATCGGGATGCGTTGTTCTCGGCCATGCAGTCGGCGGTAGATGACTGGGACGACCTTGCGAAACTGCGCGACCGGGCGCGCCAGGACATGATCAGCTTCCGCAAAGAGGCGATCATGGAGATTCTTGCTGATCGGCTTGCAGCACAGCGCGTTGATTGATGGTGAACGGCAGGATTGTTGTCGCGTAACAATTTGGTCACGCGAGGCGGAATCAATTTCCCCTTTACCGTTCCCCTCATCAGAGCACTAATGGCGCCCGAATTCCTGACAGGAGAGTATCCATGAAGTTCAGCTTGGCCATCGATATGATGCGCAACGACCCTTCGGTCGACATGCGCGACGTTGCCCGCCATACGCTCGAAATGGTTCAGATGTGTGATGAGGCCGGCTTCGAGATGGTCTGGGCCTCTGAACATCATGCGATCGAGATGACGATTTCGCCCAATCCGTTCCAGCTTCTGGCCTGGTTCGCTTCCCAAACCGATAACATTCGTCTGGGCTGTGCTGTGATTCAGGCGCCTTACTGGCATCCGATCAAGGCCGCGGGCGAAGCGGCACTTCTCGATGTGCTCTCCAATGGCCGTGTCGAAGTCGGCCTTGGTCGGGGCGCCTATCAGCGCGAGTTCAACCGCATGATGGGCGGCATGGACCAGCACAAGGGCGTGGCCTACATGCAGGAAATGCTGCCGATCCTGATCGGCCTCTGGCAGGGCGATTACGAACACGACGGCGAGTTCTGGTCGTTCCCGGCCTCGACCTCCTGTCCCAAGCCGCTGCAGACACCGCATCCCCCGCTCTGGGTCGCGGCGCGCCATCCCTCGACCTATGACTGGGCGCTCAAACATGGCTGCAACATCATGTCCTGGGCACTGACCCGGCCGTTCAACGAGGTCGAGAAGTACAAGCAGCAATTCGACGAGGCCCTGGAGCGCTCGCCCGATGTGAAGCGCCCGCGTTTCCTCACCATGCGC
>JABIUG010000168.1 GCA_018700655.1 Rhodospirillaceae bacterium
ACACCATCCATCCGCATTCGAGCAATGAGGTCGGCCTTGAGCGCCACCGCCAAATTCATGGTTGGTCCTAGATCGTCTTTGGAGCTGGCGGCGAGGCTGGCTTGGGCGTCTTGGACTTGTGGAATGCCTTCAGACGTTCGGCCAGGGCATCAATATCCGTATCGACGGCAACCGGCGGAACATTGATTGACGTTGTATTGGCTCCGATGCGAATTCGGTCGACGAAAACGGACAGCGGTCCGGCGCGTTTCAGGACGGCATCTCGATCATGAAGCGTGATCTCAAGAATGCTCGACCCCATGAGACGCTTCGTCGAAATGCGTGCGATTTCGTCCCAGCAAACGAACCTTGCGGGAAGGATGTTCGCGCCAATAGTCAGACCCGTGTCGTCAACGATCAGGCCCGGACGGTTGGTGAACAGTTTCATAAGGCAGAAGGCCACTTGGTACGCGGCAAACAGGATGCAACCGCCACCAATCACAGGCTGCAATGATAGAGGCAGCAGAGGATGGAGCGACACCGTTGCCGTGACGAACCTGACCCCGATCGCACCAACTGCTCCACAGAAGAACAGACCAAAGATCATCCTCGTTCTGGAGGCGCCATATACGATTGGTTCGTCGATCATCGATCAAACCCCTAAAGAAAAAGGGGCCGCAGCGTGAGCTGCGACCCCCAAAGGGTAGTGCATAAAAGGCTGGATCAGAAATCCATGCCGCCCATGTCGGGCATGCCGCCACCGGCCGGAGCATCGTCCTTCGGCTTTTCGGCGATCATGGCTTCGGTCGTGATCAGCAGGCCGGCCACCGAGGCGGCATCCTGCAGCGCGGTACGCACGACCTTTGTGGGGTCGATAATGCCGGCCTTGATCATGTCCTTGTAGGTCTCTGTCTGAGCATCGAAACCGTAGTTGTTGTCCTTCTGCTCAAGCAGCTTTCCGGCAACCACGGCACCGTCGAGGCCGGAGTTCTCGGCAATCTGACGCGCGGGTGCCTGGAGGGCACGGCGCAAGATGTCGACACCGACCTGCTGGTCGGGATCGTCAAGCGTCAGCTTGTTGAGGGCACGGGTGGCATAAAGCAGGGCAGCACCGCCGCCTGCAACAATGCCTTCCTCGACCGCGGCACGGGTCGCGTTCATCGCGTCCTCGACCAGGTCCTTGCGTTCCTTGACCTCGACCTCGGTCGAACCGCCGACCTTGATCACGGCAACACCGCCGGCGAGCTTGGCCAGACGTTCCTGCAGCTTCTCCTGGTCGTAGTTCGAAGACGTCGTCTCGACCTGTGCACGGATCTGGTTGCAACGGGCCTTGATGTCGGTCTTCTTGCCGGCGCCATCGACGATCGTGGTGTCGTCTTTCTTGATGATAACGCGCTTGGCGCTGCCGAGCATGTTCAAGGAAACATTCTCGAGCTTGATGCCGACATCTTCAGAGATGACCTGACCACCGGTCAGGATCGCGATGTCCTCGAGCATGGCCTTGCGGCGATCGCCGAAGCCAGGCGCCTTTACGGCAACGACCTTGAGGCCGCCACGCAGACGGTTGACGACCAGGGTCGCCAGCGCTTCGCCATCGACATCTTCAGCCAGAATCATGAGCGGACGGCCCGACTTGGCGACTTCTTCCAGGATCGGGAGCATCGGCTGCAGATTGGACAGCTTCTTCTCGTGGATCAGGATCGCAGGATCGTCGTACTCGGTCTTCATCTTGTCGCCGTCGGTGATGAAGTAGGGCGAGAGATAACCGCGGTCGAACTGCATGCCCTCGACGGTCTCAAGCGCGGTGTCGCGGGTCTTGGCTTCCTCGACCGTGATGACACCTTCGTTGCCGACGGTCTGCATCGCCTCGGCGATCATGGCGCCGACTTCGGCATCGCCATTGGCAGAGATCGTACCCACCTGGGCAACCTCGGCCGAAGACTTGATGCGACGCGAGCGCTTGTCGAGATCGGCCAGAACGGCAACAACCGCCTGATCGACGCCGCGGCGCAGATCCATCGGGTTCATGCCGGCGGCAACCGCCTTGGCGCCTTCGCGCACGATCGCCTGGGTCAGAACCGTGGCGGTCGTGGTGCCGTCACCGGCGATGTCGTTGGTCTTGGAGGCAACCTCGCGGACCATCTGTGCGCCCATGTTCTCGAACTTGTCGTCGAGCTCGATTTCCTTGGCGACGGTAACGCCGTCCTTGGTAATGCGCGGTGCGCCGAATGATTTGTCGAGCACCACGGTGCGGCCCTTGGGACCCAGCGTGACCTTGACGGCATCAGCCAGCGTGTTGACGCCGCGCAGCATGCGCGTGCGGGCATCAGCGCCGAATTTTACTTCCTTGGCAGCCATGTATGTCTCTCCTTGTTGCTTTTGCGGTTCAGCCGATCACGCCCATGATGTCGGACTCCTTCATGATGAGGAGCTCCTGACCATCGAGCTTGATCTCGGTGCCGGACCATTTGCCGAAGAGGACGTTGTCGCCCTTCTTCACATCCAGGGCCTGAACCTTGCCGTTTTCGTCACGTGCGCCAGGGCCAACAGAGACAATCTTGCCTTCCATCGGCTTCTCTTTGGCGGTGTCGGGGATAATGATGCCGCCCGCGCTTTTCTCTTCACCGTCGGTGCGGCGGACAAGTACGCGGTCGTGCAGCGGTCGGAACGCCATGCTTCAACCTCCTGATTGAGCTGAAAAATTCGCTGTTGTGCTGTTGTTAGCACTCTAGCGAGGTGAGTGCTAACAGCGATGTAAGCGAATTTCCTCAGGGATCAAGGGGTTTTACTGAGACGAGCCCTGTTTTTTCTCATGATTTCCGCCATTTGGCAGTGTTCACGAGGTCGTATTGCTGACGAACAGACGTCGCGCCATGGTTTTGAGGTTCGCTACATAGGTTTGCTGAGACCAACCGCAGCCTGTTGTAAGCAGTTCCCAGTTCCGCACCTGGAGCATCATCCAGAGGATATCGGTCGCTTCTTTGGTGCTGTGACCGGCACTGAGCTTACCGTCGTCAGCCAGTTCGGCGATCGCCGCGGCGCAGCCTTCACGCATGTCCTGCATGCGCTGGTCCCAGGCCTGTTTGGCGTCATCGTCGGTATCGCCCATGGCAAGCAGCGCCCGGGCGGCGCCGTGGAGTTCGGGAAGATAGCTGGCCCAGGCCTCGATATAGGCATCAAGGCGTTCGACGCCGGATTTGGCCGTGCGGCTGGGCAGCAATCGGCCTTGCGCACCCTTGAGCTCGTCGAGATAAAACGTCGTTGCGATCATCAGCTTGGCGCGGGTCTCGAAGTGCAGATAAAGCGCCTGGCGCGAGATCCGCGCGCGTTTGGCGATATCGGACATACGCACACCCTGGCCCCGGCTTTCTTCGAGCAGTTCCAGGGTCGCCTGAAGGATGCGTTGACGGGTATCGGGTGCGGTACTTGACATAGTGTAAAGTCACTCCCATTTGTCATCATGTCAATTGACACTGTGTCAAGCGGCGTAATGTCACCAACGGGAGAAAGCCATGAAACTGACTGTATTTGGATCAACCGGCGGCGTTGGGCAGCACGTCGTCGCCCAAGTACTTGAGGCCGGCCACGCGGTGACCGCGTTCACGCGCAAGCCCGCGATGATGACGCAATCGCATCCCGATCTGACGGTCATGCGGGGCGATGTTCTCGACCCTGTGGCCGTCCAACGTGCCGTCGCCGGGCAGGATGTCGTCATCTGCACCCTGGGCATGCCGTTGCTCAACAACGACCGGCTGCGCACCTGCGGCACGGCCAACATCGTGGCAGCCATGGAAGCGGTCGACGTCAAACGTCTGGTCTGTCTTTCCAGCCTGGGTGTCAGCGAAAGCCGGGCGCTGTTGCCGCTGCTCTACAAGATCCTGATCTTCCCCACGGTGATGAAGAGGCTTCTTGTCGACCATGCGGGGCAGGAGGCGCTGATTGCCCAGAGCAGCCTCGACTGGACCGTGGTGCGACCCGGCAACTTCACCAGGGGCGAACGCACCGGCAACTATGCCCACGGCTTCACCACCCCTGACGCGGACCTCAGCTTCAAGATATCCCGCAGCGACGTGGCCGATTTCATCCTGCGGCAGTTGAGCGACGACACGTATCGCAACCGGGCACCCGCCCTTTCATACCGCAAGGCCGGTTCGCGCCCTGTTACACGTGAAACACCCGTGTGCGCGGGAGATGCCCGATGAGCGCCGCATGGGTGCTCTTGCCGTCCGCCGTCGCCGTGATCGGCTGCGCCATGGTCGCGGGCCTCTTTTTCACCTTCTCGGATTTCCTGATGCGCTCGTTCCACCGCGCCGATGCCGTGGCCGGGATCGAGGTCATGCAGATCCTCAACCGCGAGATCTTCCGCTCCGTCACCATGGTCCTGCTCTGGGGCATGATGGTGCTGACCGGCGCGCTGGCGCTCTACGGCTTTTTCTTCGAGAGCGGATTCGTCGCCGATCTCTTCCTCGCCGGCGCCGCCTCCTATCTCGTCGGCGTGTTCGCGGTGTCGTTTGCCTTCAACATTCCGATGAATGAACGGCTCGACGCCATGGACCATCGTAACGCCGAAGCGGCTGCCTACTGGCAGATTTATGTCAAGCGCTGGACATCATGGAACTATGCCCGTGCCTTCGCCTCGGTGGCATGGGCGGCGTGTTTTCTGGTTGCGGGCCTGGCGCTTGCGCAGGCCTGATCAGGGCAGCGATGTCAGGAAGGGGGTTTGGCGTTGCCCGGGCGTCGGGTGACTTTACGGCTTCGGCGGTCGAGTTCGCGTTCGACGTCGGCGAGGTCGACTCCGGCCCTGGCGGCTGCCGTCAGCGCGAAGTAGATGACATCGGCGGTTTCGT
The DNA here is from genome assembly GCA_018700655.1 of Rhodospirillaceae bacterium. Lineage (GTDB taxonomy): Bacteria > Pseudomonadota > Alphaproteobacteria > SP197 > SP197 > SP197. The sequence continues at coordinate 4,827 of JABIUG010000168.1, forward strand.
GGGCGACTTCGGCGGTGCCCTGGGCCTGAGCCAGCTCGGTGGCTTCCTCGATCAGCTTGGCATCGAGCAGGCCGGCTTCGTCGAACAGGCGGCGGGTGTAGGAACCTTCAGGCGCATTGTCGCGGCGTTCGGCGATCAGGCGGGCCAGTGCGGGCAGGCCGGTGTCGCTGCCCCAGCAGGTCCAGGTATCGAGATGGCAGAAGCCCTGGCCAGCCTGGCGCACCGTGAAACGCAGGGCATCGCGGTCGCAATCGAGGTCGATCTTGAGCAATTCCTGGGTCGCGCCCGAGGTCTCGCCTTTGACCCAGAGACCGCGCTTGCGGGAGTGGTAGGCGCCGACCTGGCGATCGACCGCGGTGCGCAGGCTTTCCAGATCTGAATAGACCAGGCCCAGCGCGCGGGCGTGTCCGTCGCAGACCACGGTGGGCCACAGGCCATCAGGGCGGTCGCTGACGAGTGGCGCGGCAATCGCGTCGGCCAGATGCAGCGCACCGGAATAAAGCGCCATGCCGACCTGGGCATCGGCGCCTGCCTTGTCGGCCAGGGCAATATCTTCAGCGGTCGTGAAACCACCCGCTACGGTCAGTTTGGCATCGCCGCAGACTGCTTTCAGGCGGCTGGTGGCTTCAAGGTCCGTGCCCGCCATGCGGCCTTCGCGTTCGACGAAGGTGACGAGGAAGCCGCCGACGAGGTCGCGCAGTTCGACCATGCGGTCTTCGACGGAGGCACCGGTCTTGGTCGTCCAGCCATGGGTGACCACTTCGCCTTCGACGGCATCAAGTGCCGCGATAATGCGTTCGCGGGGAAGCTGGGAGAGGATCTCCGGCTGGGCTGCGGTACCCAGAATGATTTTCTCGGCTCCGGCGTCGAGCCAGCGGATCGCGGTTTCGACATCGCGGATGCCGCCGCCGACACGGCAGGGAGCAATGCTGACGAGTTCCTCGATCAGCGCGCGGTTGTCGCCCTGGCCCAATGCGGCGTCGAGATCGATTACGGCGATCTCGCCGACCAGCCGGAACTTCTCGGCGATCGGGCGCGGGTCGCCGGCCTCGATCGCCATTTCCTTGCCGCCCACAAGCTGGACGGCCTGGCCGCCCATCAGGTCGATCGAGGGAATGATCACTCGGCGGGCTCCGTGCTGATCACCGGGAAGGCCAGGGTCGAAGCGAGCGCAATCACTGCCGCGATGACCGCAAAGACACTGCCGAGCGCAAAGGCATAGGAAAGGTCGAAGTCACCGACCACGCCGCCCATGATCGCGCCGATAGCACCGACGCCATCCATGATGACGAAGGTGAGGCCCAGGGTCGTGCCTTCGCGCTTACCGGCGAAATCAACGGCCGAGGCGAGCACCACCGAGCGGACGCCGTAGAAAGCACCGACCATCAAAACCAGGAAGGCCATCGCAATCAGCGGAGAGGACAAAAACGGGATGATAAAGCCCAGCGGCGCGACCGAGAGCAGGGCCACGGCAAAGATCTTTCGCCGTCCCAGGCGGTCCGAGAGGTGGCCCATGACCGGCTGCAGCAGGGCGCCGGCCAGGATCATCGTGGCGAACGCAATGCCGGCCCAGAACTCCGAAAAACCAAGGTCGTTGACGATATAGAGCGTCGCCATCGCAAGGGTCGCCGTGACCGCCATGTTGTAGATGCTGATCATGCCGACCAGTGCCAGGCCTGTGCGGCTCGACCAGCTTTTCCACATTTCCTTGAGGTCGAGCATGGAGGCCTTGTTTTCGACCTTCACAGTGAGGCGTTCCCTGACGACAAAGAAGAAGATGCCGACAAACAGCGCCGGCACAACGGCAAGTGCGAGGCCTTCGCGCCAATCGACAAAGGCCAGCAGAGCACCCGTCAGCACGGGGGCAAAGACTTCAGCCAGGGTGCCGCCCATGGCATGGATGCCCAGCACGCGGGCACGCTGGCCGGGCATGGTCTGGGTCAGGGTGCCGGTCGCAAGGGGATGCCAGGCCGAGGTTCCCATGCCGGCAACGGCCAGCATGATGGTCAGCGTCCAGAACCCTGGTGCAAGGCTGGCAAGGCCGTAGCCGACGACAACCCAGATGAAGGTGCCGACAAAGATCGGACCCCTGCGGCTGGTGTGATCGCTGATCATTCCGGCCGGAATCAGGCTGAGCGTGGAACCGACCATGACGAGCGAGATCATCAGGCCAAAATCCGACGGGGCCAGATCCATCGACAGTGCAATCGCAGGTACCAGGATCCAGAATGCGCCATGGGGCCAGTCGACCGCCATGTGCCCGGCACAGAAGGCCAGGATCGGCAGGCGTGGTTTGGCGGTGGCATCGGTCGCGGCCATGGGTGCCTCAGGTGGTGTCGGGGTCGAGGCGGGTCGGGATACCGGCTTTCGCCATGACCGCCTTGATGTCGGCTACCGTATAGTCGCCGTCATGAAAAATCGAGGCCGCCAGCACGGCATCTGCGCCCGATTGCAGGGCCTCGATCAGATGTTCCGGTGTGGCTGCGCCGCCCGAGGCGATGACCGGGACATGGACCGCGTTCGAGACAGCGTTAAGAAGGTCCGTGTCGTAGCCGGAGCGGGTGCCGTCGCGGTCCCAGCTTGTCAGTAGGATTTCGCCCGCGCCGCGTTCGGTCACCTCGTGTGCCCAGGCCAGAGCATCAATCCCGGTGCGGTTCTTGCCCGAAAGGGTGACGACCTCCCAGCCGGCGCCATCAGGCCGGCGGGCGGCATCGATCGCGACGATGGCGCACTGGCTGCCGAATCGTTCGGCGATCTCGGTCAGGAGTTCGGGACGCTCGACCGCTGCTGTGTTGGCTGCGACCTTGTCGGCGCCGGCTTCCAGCAGCGCGCCGGCATCCTCAGCCTTGCGCACGCCGCCGCCGACGGTGAGCGGGATGCCCAGTTCCTGGCGCACCGCAGCGACCGTGACGAGCGCATTGCCACGGCCTTCGGGCGTTGCCGAAACATCCAGCATGACCAGTTCGTCGGCACCCTGGCGTTCGTAGGACATGGAAAGCTCGACCGGGTCACCGGCATCGCGCAGGCCCTGGAAACGCACGCCTTTGACGACACGGCCGTTGTCGACGTCCAGACAGGGGATGACGCGGGCGGTCAGCATGGCAGGGCGATCCAGCGTTCGAGCAGAGCACGGCCATAGGCGCCGGAAAGCTCGGGGTGAAACTGGCAGGCCAGCACGGAACCACGTTCCATCGCCGCGACGAAGCGGCCGCCGTGATCGGCGCTGGCGACCGACCAGCCTGGTGGCGTTGCGGTCAGCCGATAGGAATTGGCGAAATAGACATGACCGGAATGGAGTGTGCTGCAGCCTTCTTGGGCAGTGATCAGGTTCCAGCCGAACTGCGGCACACGCACGGTCTCGGGAAAGCGGGTGAAACCGGCATCGATCACGCCGAGCCCTTCGGCACCGGGTGATTCCTCGCTTGTCGTTCCCAGCAGTTGCAGGCCGACGCAGATCGAAAGGGTTGGCCTGCCGGCCGCCATGCGTTCGCGCAGTGGACCGGCCAGTCCGGATTCAGTCAGGTTCGCCATGGCGGCGCCGAACGAACCGACGCCGGGCAGCATGACATGGCCGGCTGAAGTGATATCGGCAGCGTCGTCGGCCATACGCGGTGCGCCACCGGCCCGCCGCAGGCCGGCAAAGACGGATGCCAGGTTTGCGGTTCCGGTGCGGCAGACCACGACCTCGCGGCCGCTCACAGCACCCCCTTGGTGCTGGGGACCTCGTCATGGCCCGAATGCGCGATCGCCATGCGCAAGGCAAGGGCAAGCGCCTTGAACGCAGCCTCGGCACGGTGATGGTCGTTCTGGCCGCGGATCAGCTCGACATGGAGGGTCATCTTGGCGCCCATGGCGAAGCTCTGCAGTACATGGCCGATCATCTCGGTCGCGATGTCACCGACCTTCTCGCGGCGCAGACCCAAGTCGACATAAGCGAACGGCCGGCCTGAGAGATCGATCACGGCGCGCGCCAGAGCTTCGTCGAGTGGCGCATGGCCTTCGCCGAAACGGCGGATGCCGCGTTTATCACCCAGTGCCTGATCAAAGGCCTCACCGAATGCCAGGGCGCAGTCTTCTGCCGTGTGGTGATCATCGATATCGAGATCGCCCGAGCAGGAAAGCGTGACGTCCATCCGGCTGTGACGCGTCAGGGCATCAAAAAGGTGGTCGAGGAAACGCAGGCCGGTCGCGATCTCGGCCCTGCCGCTGCCGTCGAGATTCACGGTGACGGTGATGTCGGTTTCGCGCGTCTTGCGCGCCACGGTTCCTGTGCGTTCGCTCATTTCGACCTCACGCCACGATGTTGCCGATGGGACTGACCACGATATCGCTGCCGCCACGCGCCTTGATGCGCGGGATGACCTGGGCCAGCAGGTCACGCGGCACGGCCGACTTGATGGCAAAGCCACTGGCGCCGTGGAGCGGCGACACGGTCGGCTCGCGCATGCTGGGCAGGACGCCGATGACGGCCTCCAGGTTCTCGGCCGTGACATTGACTTCGACCATGACGCGGCGGCGCGCATCAAGCACGGAACCCACCATCATCACGAAGCTGTCGATCGACGCGCGTTTGTCGGCATCATCAAGTGAGGCCGGGTGAGCATAAAGGCGGGTCGAGGAGGTCATCACTTCGCCGACGATTTCAAGGCCATTGGCACGCAGTGTCGAGCCGGTTGCGCTGTTGTCGACGATGCAGTCGGCGTCTTCGGGCGGAAAAACCTCGGTCGCGCCATAGGAGCGCACGAAGGTGGCGTCGAGCCCGGCGCGTTCGATCCAGTCGCGGGTCAGGCGTTCGTATTCGCTGGCAACGACAAGATGCTCATCGGGAAGGACGCCGTCGACCAGGAGTTTCACTGGTGCGGCGGCAACAAGCTGGACGTGATCGAGCCCGGTATCGACCAGCTCGACCAGATTGGCCTTCTTTTCCTCGACCCAGTCGGCCCCGGCAAAACCGAGATCACGGCTGCCGACATCGAGCATTTCGACGATGTTCTGTGGTTTCAGGAGTTTCGCGTCGAAGCCCGGCAGCGACAGGGTCGGGCGATAGTCGCGCGTGCTAGAGGATCCGCCCGAGCGGATGTGAATGCCGGCGTCCTCGAGCAAGGCGAACACGTTGTCCTGCATGCGGCCCTTGGGAAGGCCCAGGCGTATGATCTGATCTACTGACATGATGGTCATCGGCCATGGCTGGAGTCTGCTCTGCGGCAAGTTCGCGCGGAACCTCCGGCATCACCGGTTTGGAGTCAACCGTCGCTTGAACGTGGCGGAGATGCGCAAATCGCATAAACTGTTGCCCAAAGCAGAACTGGAGACAGCATCATGGCCGTTCAAGGCGTCGACCATATCAACATCTGTACCGCCGACCTCGACCAGTGCAAGGCATTCTATTGCGGCATTCTGGGTCTTGAGGAAGGCTGGCGTCCGCCTTTCGGCAGTCCCGGCGCGTGGTTGTACGGCGGCGGTTCACCGCTCGTCCATGTAAGCCTGACCGACGAGGCCAGAAATGGCGAAAGTGCGGTCGATCACATTGCCTTTGCGGTCAAGGGTTACGATGAAATGCGCGGCAAGTTCGATGCGCTCGGCATGGAGGTCGATGCTTACGATGTGCCCGACACCCCGGCCAAACAGCTCTTCGTCACGGACCCGGATGGAGTCTCGGTCGAGCTCAACTTCAGCGATGGAACCTGATTTTCCATGAAAGTTGACGGCGTTCCCTATCGCACGATCTGGCTGGGCCAAGACGGCTGGTCTGTCGAGATCATCGACCAGACGCGGTTGCCCTATCACTTCGAGACCGTGCGTCTCGCGTCGGTCGACGATGCAGCCCATGCGATTTCTGCGATGCTGGTGCGTGGCGCCCCCCTGATCGGTGCGACGGCGGCCTATGGCATGGCGCTTGCCATGCGCGCGGGTGCCTCGGATGCCACGCTCCAGGCGGCCCATGACCGGCTGCTTGCGACCCGCCCCACTGCGGTCAATCTGCGCTGGGCTCTCGATACCATGGCGGCCTTGCTGCGACCGTTGAACCCGGACGCCAGAGTGGCTGCCGCGTACCGGGAAGCCGCAAGAATCTGCGACGAAGACGCCGGAATTTGCGAGGCGATCGGCAACAACGGTCTGGCGCTGATCACGGCACTCCATGAGAAGAAAAACGACAGGGTCAACCTCCTGACCCATTGCAATGCCGGCTGGCTCGCGACCGTCGATTGGGGCACGGCGCTGGCGCCGATCTACAAGGCCCACGATGCCGGAATTCCAGTCCATGTCTGGGTCGATGAAACCCGCCCGCGCAATCAGGGCGCCGCACTGACTGCCTGGGAACTGGGTCGCCACGGGGTGCCCCATACCGTGATCGTCGATAATGCAGGCGGCCATCTGATGCAGACCGGCCAGGTCGACATGGCGATCACCGGGACCGACCGGACCAGCGCCAACGGCGATGTCTGCAACAAGATCGGGACCTATCTGAAGGCGCTTGCCGCACACGACAACGGCGTGCCGTTTTATGTCGCGCTGCCGTCACCGACGATAGACTGGACCCTTCCCCGTGGCAGCGACATTCCGATCGAGGAGCGCGGTGGTGACGAGGTCTCGCTGATCGCCGGGCGCGGGCCAAACGGTGAGGTCGTTAGGGTCCAGCTCACGCCCGATGGTTCGCCGCTGGGCAATCCGGCATTCGATGTCACGCCCGCCCGCCTGGTGACCGGCCTCGTCACGGAGCGCGGCATCTGTGCTGCATCGAGCGATGTCCTGGCAGGCCTGTTCCCGGAGCTCGCCCGTGCCGCGTGACATGCCAGCCCTGCGCAAGGCACTGATCGCCACGGCACAGTCGATGCAGGGGCTGGGCATCAATCAGGGTACGTCCGGCAATGTCAGTGTGCGCGTGGACAAGGGGTTTCTGATCACGCCATCTGCACTGCCCTATGACCGGACCAAGGCCGCTGACATCGTCGCGGTTGCTCCAAGCGGCAAGACGACCGGAACGCGCAAACCCTCCAGCGAATGGCGCTTTCATCGCGATATCTATGCGGCGCGTGGCGAGGCCGGCGCGATCGTTCACACCCATGCGCCCTTTGCGACCTCGCTTGCCTGCCTGCACATGCCGATCCCGCGCTTCCATTACATGGTCGCCATGGCCGGCGGTGACGACATCGCCTGCGCGCCCTATGCGACTTATGGCTCGCAGGCGCTCTCCGACCATGCTCTGACCGCGCTGGAAGGCCGTAAGGCGTGCCTTCTGGCCAATCACGGCATGATCGCCTTTGGTGCGAATCTCGAAGCCGCACTTGCCCTGGCGGTCGAAGTCGAGAGCCTGGCGCGGCAATACTGGCAGGCGCTCCAGGTCGGCAAACCCAGACTGCTGACCAGGAAACAGATGGCCGAGGTGCGCGAGAAGTTCGCGGATTACCGGCCCGGTTGACGGTTGTGCTTTCGCGTCCGGGCGCGCTGTTCTAGAAGCGAACCGATCACCTGGGCCTTGCCATATGACCGACACGCCGCGACCGCGCATCCTCCATCTTGCCGACTTTGATTCCGACCAACGCACCGCCCTTTGTGCTCGTGGCGTGATCGATGTGGCCGGGTATCTCGAGCGTGCCAAACCGATCGTCGAAGCGGTGCGTGCCGAAGGTGATGCCGCGCTGGTGCGTTTTGCCGGCGCGTTCGACAAGGTCACGATGACACTCGATCAGATCAGGGTTCCCCAGGCGTCGTTCGATGCTGCCTATGATGCGGTTGAACCCGAAGCCGTTGCAGCGATCCGTGAAGCGGCAGAAAACATACGCAGGGTTCACGAACAGCAAAAACCGCCGCCGCTCGACATGATCGAGGTTCGGCCCGGTGTCATGGCCGGTGACCGTTATGTCCCGATCGAGGCGGTCGCCTGTTACGTGCCGCGTGGCAAGGGATCGTTCCCTTCCGTGACGCTGATGACTGCTATCCCGGCGGTTGTCGCCGGTGTGCCGAGGGTTGTCGTGATTACGCCGCCGGGGCCGGGCGGTGCGTGCGATCCCGGTACGCTGGTCGCGGCGCGCGAGGCCGGTGTGACGGAGGTCTACCTGGCCGGTGGCGCACAAGGCGTGGCGGCAGTGGCCTATGGAACCCACACGGTTCCCCGTTGCCGCAAGATTGTCGGGCCCGGTTCGCCCTGGGTCGGTGCCGCGATGCAATTGTGTGCCGAGGCGATCGCGCCGGGACCGCCCGCGGGACCGTCCGAAAGCATGATACTGGCCGACGAGACCGCCGATGTGGATCGGCTGGCCCTGGATCTTCTGGTCGAGGCAGAACATGGCGATGACTCCACGACCTTCCTTGTGACCTGGGATGTGGCGCAGGCCCAAGCGGTCGCCAAACGGATTGAAGAACTGTTGCAACGGTTGAGCCCGAAGCGGCGTCACTATGCGGCGACCGCGCTTGGCATCAATGGCGGGCTTGCCGTCGCCGCCGACCGTGAAGATGCGCTCGCCTTCGTCAATGCCTTTGCCGCCGAACATCTCCAGATCGCCAGCAGCCATGCAGCGGATTATCTCGATGCCATTATCAATGCAGGCGAAGTCCTGCTCGGCCAGGACGCGCCGTTCTCGATGGCCAATTTCATGATCGGGGTGAATGCCGTACTGCCGACCGGCGGCAAGGCCGCGACCCATTCGGCGTTGGGCGTGATGGACTACATCAAACGCCAGTCCATCGCCGAGCTGACACCAGAAGGCTATGATGCGCTCGCGCGCCAGACCGAAGCCTTCGCCCGCTACGAGGGGTTCGATGCTCATGCCCTTGCCATATCCGCCCGAGGAGAACGCCGATGACCGACAACAGCTTTCACGACGACCTGATCGTCATCGATGCCCTGGAGGCGAGCAACTGGGATCGTGAACTCCTGGAAGAACTGCGCGCCGGTGGTGTCACAGCCGTCCACATCACGCTGGTCTTCTGGGAAGACGCGCGTGCCACGCTCGACAACATCGGGCACTGGCATCGCCTGTTCGAGAATCACGGCGACATCATCATGCCGGTGCGCAGCGCCGCCGATATCGAAGAGGCCAAGCGGGTCGGCAAGACCGGGATTATCTTCGGCTTCCAGAACTGCTCGCCGATCGAGGACGACCTGGCGCTGGTTCAGGTCTTCCATGAACTGGGCGTGCGCATCATGCAGCTCACCTACAACAACCAGAGCCTGATCGGCGCGGGTTGTTACGAGAAGGTCGATGCCGGGATCAGCCGCTTCGGGCGTCAGGTCATTGCCGAGATGAACCGTGTCGGCATGCTGATCGACATGAGCCACTCGGCCGAGCTGACCTCACTGCAGGCGATCGAGATTTCCGAGCGGCCGATCACGATCACCCATGCCAACCCGTTAAGCTTCCACAAGGGCATCCGCAACAAATCCGATGATCTCCTCAAAGCTCTGGCCGAGTCGGGCGGCATGCTGGGCTTCTCGACCTATCCCTTTCATATCGGCGGCACCGACACGACGCTCGATGCCTTCTGCGGCATGATCGTCGACACCGTGGAAAAGCTCGGGATCGACCGGGTCGGCATCGGCACCGATATGTGCCGCAAGCTGACCTCGGGTTATCTCGACTGGATGCGGAGCGGGCGCTGGTCCAAGGAGATCGACAGCGGTGAAGCCAAGAGCGCCGGCGGCGGCTGGCCCGACTGGCCGGCCTGGTTCCAGACCACGGCCGACTTCCCCAACATCACCCAGGGCCTCCTCGACAAGGGTTTCAGCCAAGCCGACACGGCCAGGATCATGGGCGGCAACTGGCTGGAATTCTTCCGCGACGGATTTGCCCCGCGTTAGGCAGCGCGTCCCTCTGAATAGTGTCATCCCGGACAAGGGAGCAAAGTGACCGCGAGCCGGGACCTCAAGAGATTGGCGCTTTCCTATCGAGGCCCCGGCTCTGCGCGATGCTCCGGCCGGGATGGCACCACTTGGTGGTGTTGTGACCCAGAGAGTTCAAAGGATGCGTTGAACGGTCAGCCGGCCTCGCGCTTGTAGATCGCCAGAGGCAGCGGTGATGACGGCACCTCGCGCTGCAGGACAAAGCCGAGGCTTTCCTGCAGACGCCGCGAACGGGTGTTGGGAACATCGGCGACGCCCATGATGTGGCTGAGGCCAACCGTGTTGAAGGCATGATCGAGCACGGCCTGCAGAGCTTCGCCGGCATAACTCTTGCCCCAGGCATCAGGGGCGATTGCTATCTGGAACTCGATCTCGCCCTTCATGCCGGGATCGACATCGCCCATGGTTGAGGGCTCGATGCCGATTTCGCCGATCAGACCGCCGTTATCTTTGCGCTCAAGCATCCAGAGACCCATGCCGTTGGCATGATGACCGGCCCACACTTCGACCTGCTCCTGCGTCTTTTCATAGGTCAGGGTTTCGTCATCGAACAGGAAGCGGCGCACATCCTGGTGAGTCCAGAGACGCCAAAGTGCTTCGGCATCGTCCATGACGGCGGGACGAAGGTTAAGGCGCTTTGTCGTCAGCATCGGAAGCATGGTGTGCCTCAATACCTTTCAACCCTGCGGCAGGTCGGCATCACCGACGCCTGACAGCAGTTCATAACCATCCGATGTCAACAGATCAGGTGCCGCAGGGACAGGAAGGTCAGCCATGTCGGTCTGCGTTCAATTTGCGAAGGCCATGTTCTCGCGATTGTAGGCGCGCGCCGCCATGCAAAGCAGACCGCCGGCGACCGCTGTGGTGGCAACGCAACTGATTGCCATCAGGCTGAAGTCCACGGTTTCACCACGCACGAGCTGGCCGATCAGGATGGTCTGGCCATAGGTCGGGACCATCATCGCCCAGGCGCTGGGCTGGATCGGGACGAACACCATGATCATGCCGGGAAGAGCAGGCAGCAGCGGCAGCAGGCCCAGATAGGTCTGGGTTTCCTTGAAGCTCTTGGAGACCGTCGCGACGATCATCTGGATCGCTACCGCCATCATCATGATCGGCACGCACAGAATGAAGACAAAGATGAAATCGGTGAGACCCGGATTGACCTTGATGCCGATCCCCAGCATGCCCAGACTCGAAAAGATCGCCTTGTAGGCGACAATCGCGGTCAGCACGGCGAGCGCGGTGAAGATGAGGGAGGCGATGTATTTGCCCAGCATGAACTGCCAGCGCGGCACCGGATTGACCAGCAGGGGTTCGAGCGAGCCGCGTTCACGTTCGCCCGCGGTTGCGTCGATCGCCAGATAGACCCCGCCGATGAAGATGTTGAACATCAAAAATGGCGCCATCATGTTCAGGAAGATACCGCTGATCGAGAGGCTCGCGGCGACATTCACGCTCTTCATGGTGAGCGGATAGGCGATTTCGGGGTCGACTTCGTGGGCCTCGAGCCGGGAGTCGGCTATGTGACGGTTGAACCGGTTGATCAGTTCGACGGTGCGCCCGATCGACATGATCGAGGACAGCCTCGATGAATCGATGAAGAGCTTGACCTCGGCATTGCGTTCGTTGCCGAACGTGTCGGCGAAGTTTTCGGGAAAGACCAGGACCGAACTGTGCATGCCCTTGCGTACGGCGTCCTGAACATCGACCAGGTCGGTTTCGACGACATCGGCGCCCTGTTCACGGACAAAGGCGACGAAATCGGGGGCATTGTCCGAACCCTGCGCGACAACGACATGCTCTTCGACCTTGGGTGCTTTAAGGGTCGAGCCGACAAACAGCACGAGGCACCCGAGCAGGACCGGGCCGATCAGCGGGTAGATCAGCGAAAGAATGGTCGAGCGTCTGTCGCGCAGGTTATCGGTCAGTTCCTTGGTCGCGATGATCCAGATCTTATTCAGCATCGATTTCCTCCTTCAGGGCATCGAGCTGGTTTTTCTTGCGCATCTCCGACTCTTCCTTGGCGATGGCAACGAAGATTTCCTCCAGATCGGCCTGGCCGGTCATGGAGGCGAGTTCGTCTGCGGTGCCTTCGGCCACCACGCTGCCATGGCCCATCACGATGATGCGGTCGCAAAGGTTCTGGACCTCCGACATGATATGGCTCGAAAAGAGGACACATCGTCCTTCGTCGCGAATGGCATGCACCATATTGCGAACGGCTCGACTGGAATCGACGTCCAGGCCGTTGGTTGGCTCATCAAGCATGACGTTGTGGGGCTTGTGGACCAGCGCGCGCGCCAGGGCGACCTTCAGAGTCTGGCCCTTGGAAAAACCCTTGGTCCGCCGGTCGGCCTCTTCACCCATGCCAAGGGTTTCGATCATTTCGTCGATCGATGCCTCGAGTGCGTTCTTTTCCATGCCGTGCAGGCGACCGTAGTAACGGATATGCTCGCATGCGGTCAGACGAGGGTAGAGGCCGCGGTTGTCGGGAAGGACTCCGATTCGGCGCTGGACCTCCTGGGGTTGGGTCACGGCATCGAAGCCGTCGATCATGGCCTGGCCCGAATCGGGACGCATGATGTTGTATAGAATACGCATGGTGGTGGTCTTGCCGGCACCATTGGGCCCGATCAGACCGGTGATCTCACCATCGCGTGCGAAAAAACTTACATCTTCTACCGCCACAAGATCCTTGAAGGATTTGCGCAGGTTGCGCACCTCGATCATGGCTGCCCCTCGTCTAATGTCCCGGAAACCGATCTCTCAGGTGAGATATTTATCACGGCTTTCACGTAGTTCCACTGCTGAAAATGGCGGTGGACAGGGCTTTTTTGATCGATCTGTCGCAAGAATATGACAGAGGCTACAAAAAAGCACCAGTAAACCATTCCACTTGCATTTTGCAGCCATTCGCAGGAAATTGAGAGTAGGTTGTACCGCGTTTAGCAATGGCGGCCTGTCGACCATTTAAGTGGTGCAGGTTGTTGCGGCTTCCGTGGCGTGCATATTGCTGCTATCTGCAGTGTTGTGCCGGCAAGAGACGGACGCAACAGCCTACGTGTCAGGACAGAAGTGATTTCCGGAGGGGAATACAAATGAATTTTTCGATGAAAGCCCTTGTTGCAGGCGCCGCGGCGATTGCGCTGTCAGCTTGTACCACGGTCAGTTCCATCGACCGTGTGGCCGAGATGGAGACGGGCGGCAGCGCCTTCACAAAGGGTCTGCATGCTGGATATGTTGAGCTGGCTTACAAGGAAGCCGGATTCTACGATTGGATCGATGCAGGTTTCTTCCGCGACAAGGCTGAAGCGGCTGGTGCCGGTGAAGTTGTGCTGCCGGAAGATCCCAACAGCTGGTCGATCGATGACGAAGCCCTGCTGGCTGAACTCAACAGCGAACGCCCGCGTCTGATGGGTGCGCTTGATGCCCATCGTGGCGACAAGCCAGGGCTGGCTGCCATTGCCCAGACCAAGTACGACTGCTGGGTTGAAGAAGCCGAGGAAGGCCCCGAGCATATGGGCCCGGTTGCGAGCCATCAGCCCCGTGAAATGGGCAAGTGCCGCGCCGAATACCTCACCGCCATGGAAGAACTCCTGATGGTGGAAATGGTTGTTCCGATGGAAGTCGGTCCGACCGAGTTCATCGTTTACTTCGGTTGGGATCGTTCGGATCTCTCGCCCTTGGCTGAGAGCTTCCTGGACGACGTTGCTGGTGAAGCATCCATGCAGGGTCCTGATTCGATCTCGGTTGCTGGTTTCACCGACACCTCCGGTTCGGCTGCTTACAACATGCAGCTCTCCCAGAAGCGTGCCGGAACTGTGGCTGACTATCTCGCCGGCCATGGCGTGAACTCTGACAGCATGAACGTCGATTGGTTCGGCCAGAACGACCTCGCGGTCGAGACTGCCGACGGCGTCCGTGAGCCGAACAACCGCCGTGTTGAAATCATCTTCCAGTGAGATGATCTGACACAGCCTTAACGGCAAAACTTTCCGGG
>JABIUG010000169.1 GCA_018700655.1 Rhodospirillaceae bacterium
GAACAGCACCAGCGCATGTATGGCCATATCCAGCCCGACGGCGAGCTGGAAATCACCGCGCTCCATGTCATTGGCCGCGGCCTGATCCCGCGCATTCAACCCGCACGGGATGCCAGGCCATCGGGCAATCCGACGCCGGTCGAAACCAGAAGCGCCTTTGCCGACCAGGCCTCCGGTACGCTTGCGACACCGGTCTATGCCGCTGATAGCCTGGCTGCCGGTATGACCCTCGATGGGCCGCTTCTGATCGAAGAAGCCACCACCACCATCTATGCCGGACCAGGCGATCGCGTCGAGATTGATCCTTTCGGCAACTACCTGATCCGGATGGCATGATTTGAGCGCGAAGGACCCGATTCTCTTTACTCTCGTGCAGAATCGGCTCGACCACATTGCGCGTCAGATGGGATGGGTCATGGTCCGAACGGCGAGCAGCCCGATCTTCAGCCAGAGCCATGATTTTTCCTGCTTTCTGGGTGACACCGATGGCACCCTGATCAGCCAGGCTGACGGCCTTCCGATCCACACCGGCGGCGGCGGCCAGGCGCTGCGCAAGCTCATCGAGACCTTCGGAAAAACGATCGAGGACGAGGACGTTTTCCTGCTGAGCGATCCCTACGAGGCAGGTGGCAACCACCTGCCCGACTGGGTGATCGCAAGGCCTGTTTTCTGCCAGGGCAGACGTATCGGATTTGCCTGCAACAGGGCACATCAATCCGACATCGGGGGCGGTGCAGCCGGAACCTACAATCCCGAGGCCACCGAAATTTTTCATGAAGGCATTCGGCTTCCGCCACTCAGGCTGATCGAACGCGGCACGGTTAGACAGGACCTATGGAACCTGCTGCTTTTGAATTCGCGCACGCCCGATCTCATGGACGGCGACCTGCGCGCCATGTTGGGCGCAACGCGCATTGGCATGGAGCGCCTGCAGAGCCTGGTTGAAGATCTGGGGCTGGCCCCTGCGCTTGCCTGCTTCGAGGGTGTGCTGGATCACGGCGACCGCATCATGCGGTCCTGTCTTGCCGGCGTGCCTGACGGCAGGTGGCAGGGCAGCGACGTCACGGAAAACGATTGTTTCGAAGACATCCGCACCGAGATCAACGTTGCGCTGGAGGTCACGGGCGAGGACATCACGGTGGACTTCACCGGAACCGGGCCGCAGATGCGCGGCTTCAAGAACAGTTCGATCGCCAACACCATGTCGGCCACCTACATGGCACTGGCAGCCTTCTTTCCGGCAAACCTGCCGCGCAACGAAGGAACCTTCCGTTCGGTGTCGCTGGTGATGCCTGAGGGCTCGGCGGTCAACCCACGCCCGCCGGCGCCGATGACCATGAACACGGTGTTTATCGCCCATCAGATCATTCACGCCATCTGGCAGGCGCTGGGCAGCGCACGGCCCGACCTGGCCTGTGCGGGCTGGGGACGCGCAATTCACCCCATCAGCGCCGGACACGATGGCGCACGTGACCACGATTTCATCATGTACCACTGGCACGGCATGCCGGGAGCCGGTGCGGTTGAAGGCCGGGACGGCTTTGGCCAGATCGGACACCTGAACGCGTTGGGCGGCCTGACAATTCCCAATCTCGAGGACTACGAACAGCTCTATCCCGTGCGCTACATCAGGCAGGAACTGCGCTGCGATGGCGGCGGCCCCGGCAAATGGCGCGGCGGCACAGGAATCGAATACACGGTGGAGACCGACAATCCCGCGGTGTTCTATTTCCGCAGCGAAGGATTGGGCCCGCCTTCGGGTTACGGCGCGCACGACGGTCACGCCGGTGCCGGCGGAACCCTGGCGGTCGAAGAACTGGACGGTCACCATCATACGCCCCCCGCCTACGGTAAACGTCAGTACCAACGGTCGATCTGCAGGGCGTTCTCGCCTGGCGGTGGCGGCTGGGGCGATCCCCTCACCCGCCCGGTTGATGCCGTGTTGGCCGATGTAAGGGGTGGGCTTGTGAGTCCCGAATGCGCGGCAAGTGACTATGGCGTTGTGGTTGCCACCGACGGAGCGCTCGACGCCGGCGCGACGCAAGAAAGGCGGCTGGGGTGATGACACAAGAGAAGATCGATCCCATCCGCCTTGCCCTGGTGCAGAACCGGCTCGATCACATCGCGCGCCAGATGGGCTGGGTCATGACACGCACGGCGAGGAGCCCGATTTTCAGCCAGAGCCACGATTTCTCATGTTTCCTGGGCGATACCGACGGCATCCTGATCAGCCAGGCCGACGGCATCCCGATCCATACCGGCGGTGGTGGCCTGGCGATTCGCGCGCTGATCGCATTCTTCGGCGAGGCGATCGCGCCCGAAGACGTCTTTCTGCTCAACGATCCCTATGTGGCGGGCGGTAACCACCTGCCCGACTGGGTCATCGCCCGGCCCGTGTTCCACGATGGCCAGCGTGTCGGGTTTGCCTGCAACCGGGCCCACCAGTCCGATATCGGCGGCGGCGC
>JABIUG010000170.1 GCA_018700655.1 Rhodospirillaceae bacterium
ATTTCCCACCGTCACCCACTGGGGAGCCTATGAGGCCGAAGTAAACGAAGGTCGGGTGGTTGCCATGACGCCGGTCGCGGGTGATCCCGATCCGTCCTGGCTGGGTGATGCGATGCCCGGCGCGATGGATGATCCCGTCCGCATTCACCAGCCAATGGTCCGCCAAGGTTATCTCGACCATGGGCCGGGCGCGAACAACGAGGGCCGCGGTGGCCAGCCTTTTGTTGCGGTTTCCTGGGACGAAGCGCTCGATTTGGCGTCAGCAGAGCTCAAACGCGTGCGTGGCGAATTCGGCAACAGCGCGATCTATGCCGGCAGCTATGGCTGGTCGAGCGCAGGGCGCTTTCATCATGCGCAGAGTCAGTTGCATCGGTTCATGAACTGCCTGGGCGGCTATACATCCTCGACCGACAGCTACAGCTATTCTGCAGGCGAAGTCATCCTTCCTCATGTGCTGGGGCCGTTTCAGGAAATCTTGCTCAGTCACACAAGCTGGGACGTCGTGGGGAAACACGGTGAACTGGTCGTTTCGTTCGGCGGTTTGCCGATGCGCAACAGTCAGGTCAGCTCGGGCGGTACGGGCCGTCACGTCCAGAAGGAAGGTCTTTTGGCCTGCCATGATGCAGGCGTGGAGTTTGTCCTGGTCGGCCCGATGCGTGACGACATGGAAGACGAACTCCGGGCCGATTGGATTGCTGCCCGGCCCAACACCGATGTCGCGTTGATGCTGGGCCTGGCCCACACACTGGTCGATGAAGGCCTCCATGACGAGGCCTTCCTGGCGCGATACTGCGTTGGTTTCGAGAGGTTCCGACCCTATCTCATGGGCCAGAGTGATGGTCAGCCCAAGGATGCCGATTGGGCCGCTGGTATTTGCAACATCCAGGCAGATACCCTGCGCGCGCTGGCGCGTCGCATGGTAGCCAAGAGAACCACGATTGCACTTTCCTGGTCGCTGACCCGCGGTCATCACGGCGAACAGCCCTATTGGATGGGAACCGTGCTGGCGGCGATGCTGGGCCAGATCGGCCTGCCCGGCGGCGGTATCGGTTTTGGCTACAGCGCGGTCAATGCGATCGGCATGGCGACCGAACATCTCTCCTGGCCGTCGCTCAGCCAGGGCCCTAATCCGGTCGATGACTTCATTCCGGTCGCGCGGATTGCCGACATGCTGCTCAATCCCGGCGACACGATCGACTACAACGGCCGGCGCGTGACATTCCCCGATACCCGTCTGGTCTATTGGGCAGGTGGCAATCCGTTCCACCACCATCAGGATCTCAATCGCCTGGTCAAAGCCTGGCGCGCGCCCGACACGACGATCTGCAACGAGATCTGGTGGAACCCGCTGGCGCGTCATTGCGACATTGTGTTGCCGGCAACGACAACGCTGGAGCGCAACGACTTCAGCGGCTCGTCGCGTGAGGGCTCGCTGTTTGCCATGCACAAGGCGGTTGACCCGGTCGGGCAGGGGCGCTGCGACTTCGACATTTTCTCAGGATTGGCCGAACGTTTGGGCGCGACCGAGAGCTTCACCGAAGGGCGCGATGAAGCCGCCTGGTTACGCCACCTCTATGATCGCGGTCGCCAGCGTGCCTCCGAGAAAGGCGTCGAGATGCCTGATTTCGATGCGTTCTGGGAGAACGGCCGGTTTGACCTTGATGCCCCGACTTCTGCACAGATTTTCCTGGCAGGTTTCCGCGGGGATCCTGAAGGCCAGCCGCTGAAGACACCCACGGGCAAGATCGAGATCTTCTCCGAAACAATCGATGGCTTTGGTTACGATGATTGCCCCGGCCATCCCGTCTGGATGGAACCGGCCGAATGGCTTGGCGCTTCGACGGCCAAGCGGTTTCCACTTCACATGATTTCGAGCCAGCCGGCCCACAGGCTCCACAGCCAGTACGACAACGGCTCGGTCAGCCGTTCGACCAAGGTTGCCGGGCGCGAAGCGGTGTGGCTCAACCCGCGCGATGCTGCTGTGAGGGGTATCGCAGAGGGCGATGTGGTGCGCCTGTTCAACGATCGCGGCACCTGCCTTGCCGGCGCGCGCCTGACCGAGGACGTCATGGCGGGTGTGATCCGGCTTGCGACGGGAGCCTGGTACGACCCCGACACGCCGGGCGAGCCCGTTACGCTGTGCCGCCACGGAAATCCCAATGTCCTGACCCGCGATTTCGGGACCTCCAAACTGGCCCAGGGCCCAAGCGCACAGACCTGCCTGGTCGAGATCGAGCCGTGGCAGGGTGCGGTACCCGAAGTGCGCTCGTTTGAGCCGCCCGAGATCGTGGTGCGGTGATTTGGCAAAGATGTTCTCTGGGAAAAACTATGGATGATTCTTGACCCAAACGGGTCTATGGATTCTTCATCACTCCTGTTGAAGGAACCAGCGCGATGGCAGCAATCGCTGAGGCACAGGCGGCAAAGGGGCCTGTCATGGCCCTTGATGCCCGTTGGTACACCGACCCCAGGGTCTTCGAACTTGAGAAGACCCAAATCTTTGCCCGGACCTGGCAGTTCGCCTGCCATCAGAGCCGTCTGGGCAAAGCTGGTGATTTTTTCAGCTTCAAGATCGGCCAGACCGGCCTTTTCCTAGTGCGAGACCGGGCCGGTGATATTCGGTGTTTCCACAATGTCTGCCGCCACCGTGCACATGAGCTGGTTGAGGGTTCGGGGTCACGTCCGTTCATCGTCTGCCCCTATCATGGCTGGCGCTATGATCTCGACGGCAGCCTGAAAAGCGCACCTGGCGAAGACCGGGTGCCGGGATTCGATCGTTCCTGTATTCGCCTTCGGGAGGTCAGGATCGAAATGTTCTGCGGCTTTGTCTTTGTCAATCTCGATGATGATGCAGAGCCGATGGCAGCCTGGTACCCCGGCGCCGAGGAGGAAATGCGTGCGTTCCTGCCCGGGGTCGACACCCTCAGGCCGGTTGCGGAGATCCCCGTGGTCGAGGCCTGCAACTGGAAGGTCTCGGTCGAGAACTACAGCGAATGTTATCACTGCAAGCTGCGTCACCCGACCTTCGCCAGCGGCGTGATCGATCCCGAGAGCTACGATGTCAGTCCCCAGGGCCACTGCCTGCGCCACACGACCCGATCGGCGCAGTCGGAAAAGATGACCTATGCGATCGACACGCCGAACCCGCATGCCAGGGAATACAGTTCGTGGTTCCTGTGGCCGACCATCTCGTTCCAGGTCTATCCCGGCAGTGTGCTGAACACCTATCTGTGGCGCGCGACGGACCACCGGCAGGTCACGGTGACCCGCGGCTGGTACACGCCTGAAGGTGTCGCGTCCGAACAGGTCGACCTGCTGGCCCAGCAGGACCTCGAGACCACGGTCGCCGAAGATATTTTGATCGTCGAATCGGTCCAGCGCGGTCTCGAAAGCGGCTCCTATGAACCAGGCCCACTGGTGATCGACCCCGAGGGCGGGGTCATGAGCGAACATTCCATTGCGGCGATCTATGGCTGGCTGCAAGAGGCACTGGGCGAGGACCTGCCGTCATGAAGATCGCAGGCATCACGGTCTGGCATCTTGATCTGCCGCTTTCCAAACCCTATTGGCTTTCGGGCGGTCGCCTGAAGTTCGAACGGCTCGACAGCACGATCGTCAGGATCG
>JABIUG010000171.1 GCA_018700655.1 Rhodospirillaceae bacterium
CGCAAGCATGTCGAGAAGGACCCGGCGCTGGCCCGGCGCTTCCAGCCGGTCTTCGTGAGCGAGCCGACCGTCGAGGACACGATCTCGATCCTGCGCGGCCTGAAGGAGAAATACGAACTGCATCATGGTGTGCGCATTACCGATGCCGCGATCGTTTCTGCCGCGACGCTCTCCAACCGCTACATCACCGACCGCTTCCTGCCCGACAAGGCAATCGACCTGGTCGATGAGGCCGCCAGCCGGCTGAAGATGGAGGTCGATTCCAAACCTGAAGAAATCGACGAACTCGACCGGCGCATCATGCAGCTCAAGATCGAGCGCGAAGCCTTGAAGAAGGAAGAAGATGCCGGGTCGCGAGATCGTCTCGAAAAGCTCGAGAGCGAACTGGCCGATCTCGAAGGCAAGTCCTTTGAACTCACCAGCGAGTGGGAGAAGGAAAAAGACCAGCTCGCCTCGGCCCAGAAGCTGAAGGAAGAACTCGATCACGCGCGCCTGGAGCTCGATCAGGCCCAGCGCCGTGGCGACCTCGCGCGTGCCGGCGAACTTGCCTATGGCGTCGTGCCCGACCTTGAAGGCCGCCTGAAGGAGGCGGAGGAAGACCAGGAGCATCGCATGCTCGATGAAGCCGTGACTGACGATCATGTCGCCGGCGTGGTTTCACGCTGGACCGGCATTCCGGTCGACAAGATGCTCGAAGGCGAACGCGAGAAGCTGCTCCAGATGGAAGACGCGTTGGCCCGGCGTGTCGTGGGCCAGCGTGATGCCCTGGTCGCGGTCTCGAATGCCGTGCGCCGCGCGCGTGCAGGTCTGCAGGACCCCAACCGTCCGATCGGCAGTTTCATGTTCCTGGGCCCCACAGGCGTGGGCAAGACCGAGCTGGTGAAGGCGCTGGCCGCCTTCCTGTTCGATGACGAACACGCGATGCAGCGCATCGACATGTCCGAATTCATGGAGAAACACTCGGTTTCGCGCCTGATTGGCGCACCTCCGGGTTACGTCGGCTATGAAGAAGGTGGTGTGCTGACCGAAGCCGTGCGCCGCAGGCCCTACCAGGTCGTCTTGTTCGACGAGATCGAGAAGGCCCATCCCGATGTGTTTAACGTCCTGTTGCAGGTGTTGGATGACGGCCGCCTGACCGACGGGCAGGGTTGCACGGTCGACTTCAAGAACACGCTGATCATCATGACTTCAAACATGGGTGCCGAGTTCCTGGCCAACATGGAAGAAGGTCAGGATGTCGACAGTGTGCGTGAGCTGGTGATGGGAGCGGTCAAGAGCCACTTCCGGCCGGAATTTCTGAACCGGCTCGATGAACTCATCCTTTTCCACCGCCTGCAGCGCGACCAGATGACGGCGATCGTCGATATCCAGATGGCCGGCCTCAAGGCACTGCTGGAGGATCGCAAGATTACCCTCGAGCTTGACGATGCCGGACGCGAGTGGCTCGGCAACGAAGGCTACGACCCGGTCTATGGCGCGCGCCCGCTCAAACGCGTGATTCAGCGCGAACTGCAGAACAGTCTGGCCGAGATGCTGCTGCGCGGTGACATCAAGGATGGTGACACCATCCGCGTCACAGCCACGGCACTGGGGCTGGTGATCAACGGAGAACCGGTCGAGGCCGACAGGGCGGCCTGAACCCGATTACGACCAGGCGGGATTTGCCGTGATCACAGGTGGGACATGTTTCCGGCCATGCTTTCGGGCAGGATCTGGCCGCCGTCGACCACGATGCTCTGTCCGGTGACATAAGGCGCCTCGTCGCTGGCGAGATAAAGCGCGGCATAGGCGATGTCTTCGGGCACGCCCAGGGCACCCATCGGAATCGCGGGTTTCATGGTTGCCTCGTGCATTCTGGCCTCGCGTGAACCTTCGGCCCTGATCTGGATGTTGCCGGGCTCGACACCGTTAATCGTGATGCCCTTGTCGGCGACTTCCAGGGCGGCGGCCTTCATGAAGCCGTTCACCCCGGCCTTTGAAGCGCAGTAATGGCTCCAGCCCGGCATGCCGACACGGGGCCCTGAGATCGAGGAGGTCACGACGACACGGCCCTGCTTGCGCCGGATCATGTGCGGGAAAACCGCCTTGGTGATCAGGAACAGGCTCTTCAGATTGGTGTCGAGCACGTGATCCCACTCGCTCTCTTTCATCCTCACGATGGTCGAGGAGGGGAAGACGCCGGCATTGTGGGCGACGATGTCAATCACGCCCAGGCGCTTGCGTGCTTCGGCGATCATCTCGACGACCTTTTTGGGGTCGGCCACATCGGTCGCTATGACCGAGGCTTTGCCACCGGCCTTTTCGATCTCTTTCACGACCGCCTTGCCGCGGCTGACCGTGCGCGTCGCGATCAGCACGTGTGCGCCTTCGCTTGCGAAGACCCGTGAAATTCCTGCGCCGATGCCCCGGCCACCGCCGGTCACCAGTGCCGTTTTGCCTTCAAGCCGTCCCGCCATGGCTGTTCCCCCTTGCCTGTTTTTTCCGTGGCAAGTCTGCGCCAAGGGGAAACCATCGCCAAGGGGTGTCTGCAGGTCAGGAAATCTGGTTGCCGTTATGCCACGCCATTTTCTGACGCCCGTTGCAGTCGGCTCAGGGTTCGAGC
>JABIUG010000172.1 GCA_018700655.1 Rhodospirillaceae bacterium
ACCTACTGGCGCATCGTCGTCCAGCACGCACTGCCGAATGTGCTGTCCCCGATCATCACCGTGGTCATGCTGAACCTCGCCTATCTTGTGGTCGGCGTGGTCGTCGTGGAGGTGGTCTTTACCTATCCGGGTATGGGGCAATACATGGTGGATTCGGTCTCGAAACGTGACGTTCCGGTGGTCCAGGCCTGTGGCCTGATCTTCGCGGGTGTCTGGGTCCTGCTCATCCTCGGTGCAGATATCGCCTCTATACTGGCGAATCCGCGCTTGCGGCATCCGAAATAGGGGAGGCGAACATGACAATCACCTCAGAAAATGCCGTTTGGGTCCGTCCCACCAAATTGATGATGGTCAAACAGTTCTTTGCCGAGATGCCGCTTACGGCGCGTGTCGGCATGGCCATCATCCTGATCAACCTCTTCGTCGTGCTTTTTGCCCCGCTGATAGCGCCTTATAGCGAAACGCAGCTGGTGACCGATGTCTGGGCGCCACCGAGCAGTGAAAACTGGTTGGGTGGTGATCAGCTTGGCCGTGACATGCTGACCCGCATCATCTACGGCGCGCGCACGACCATCACTATTGCCTTCATCGCGACCATGCTGTCTTTCGTCCTGGGCATTATCGCGGGTTTTGCTGCCGCAATTATGGGCGGCGTCGTTGACATGGTTCTGTCACGGCTGGTCGAAGCCCTGATGGCGATCCCAACCTTGATTCTGGCCCTGGTCATCATCTCGGTTCTGGGAACAGACATCATTGTTCTGATCGGTGTCATCGCTGCTCTGGACTCAACGCGTGTGTTCCGACTTTCGCGTGCCATCGCGATGGATATCGCCGTGATGGAATATGTCGAGGCCGCGCGCCTTCGTGGCGAGGGGCTGTGGTGGGTTATGACACGCGAGGTTCTGCCCAATGCGGTCATGCCACTGGTTGCAGAGTTCGGCCTACGGTTCGCCTTCGCCTTCCTGTTCATCGCATCGCTCAGCTTCCTGGGCCTTGGCATTCAGCCACCGTTGGCTGACTGGGGCGGGATGGTGCGTGAGAACGCCACGGCGATCATTTACGGCATCCCTGCACCGCTTTATCCGGCCGCCGCGATCGCGGTCCTGGCGATTGGCGTGAACCTGCTGGTCGATTATGTGCTGGCGCGGTCCAACCGTTCGGCAGCCGCCGAATTCGAGGGTTAAGAGCATGAGCGAAGAACTTCTTCTGGATATGCGGGCATTGCGCATCGAAGCGCGTGGTGCCGATGGCGTGGCGTTCCGCATTGTCAGCGATGTGGATGTCAAGCTGCACCGCGGCGAAGTCCTGGGTCTGATCGGTGAATCGGGTGCGGGCAAGTCGACGATCGGGCTGGCATCGATGTGTTTCGCCCGGCCGGGCTGCAAGATCACCGGTGGCAAGATCATCTTTGACGGCTCCGATCTTGTGACCTTGCCCGAGGATGAAGTGCGGCAGATGCGTGGCGTGAATGCTGCCTATATCGCACAGAGTGCGGCGGCCTCGTTCAACCCGTCCAAACGGTTGAACGATCAGGTCACCGAAGCAGCCGTTCGCCACAATGTGATGGGTATCGGAGACGCCACCATGCGCGCCGAAGAGCTTTACGCCAAACTCGACCTGCCTGATCCCGCCAACATCGGCAGGCGCTATCCCCATCAGGTTTCGGGCGGTCAGCTTCAACGTGTCATGTCGGCCATGGCGATGACCTGTGGCCCTGATCTTCTCGTGCTTGACGAGCCGACCACCGCACTTGACGTGACAACGCAGATTGAAGTGCTGGCGACGGTGCGAGACCTGATCCGGACGAACAATACGGCCGCGCTCTACATTACCCATGACCTCGCGGTTGTGGCCCAGATCGCCGACCGCATCATGGTGCTGCGTTATGGCGAACTGATCGAAGAGGGCACGACCGAGCAGATTCTGCATGATCCCCATGAGGCCTATACCAAGGAGCTGATCTCGGCCCGCACCGAAGAGATCAACACCAAGGTCTTCATGGGTATGCCGGAAAATCCGGTGTTGTCGATCAAGAACGTGACTGCGAGCTATGACGGCAAGGTCGATGTTCTCAAGAACATTTCAGTCGATATCGGCCGTGGTGAGACAGTCGCGGTGGTGGGCGAATCCGGTAGTGGAAAATCGACCCTGGCGCGTGTCGTAACCGGCCTTCTGCCGCCGCGCGAGGGCCATGTCGAGTTCGACGGCAACCGGTTCTCTCTGGCTCTGAAGGAGCGCAGCAAGGAAGAACTGCGCAAGGCCCAGATGATCTATCAGATGCCCGATGTCGCGATGAATCCGCGCCAGCGTGTTTCGGAAATCATCGGTCGTCCGCTGACCTTCTATTTCGGGCTGACCGGCAAGGAACGCGAAGACCGCATGTTCGAGCTCCTGCGCGAGATCGACATGGGGCCGGAGTTTGCCGACCGCTATCCCGGCCAGCTGTCAGGTGGCCAGAAACAGCGTGTCTGCATCGCACGGGCACTGGCGGCCGATCCCGAAATGATCATTTGTGACGAGGTTACCTCGGCGCTTGATCAGGTCGTTGCCGCAGGCATTCTGAAGCTGCTCGACCGGCTGCAGAAAGAGAAGGATCTGGCCTATATGTTGATCACCCATGACCTTGGCGTGGTGCGCAACATCGCCGATCGCACGGTCGTGATGTACCAGGGCAATGTGGTCGAACAGGGCACGACCGAGCAGATCTTCACGCCGCCGCAGAAGGAGGCCTACACCCAGAAGCTGATCGCCTCGACGCCCGAGATGCGCACCGATTGGCTCGACGGCGTGCTGCGCGAACGCGGTGATCTGTTCGAGATCGACGCTGCTGCCCATACCTGACCGCGCGGGTCCCGTTCGGGGCCGGTGCATGACTGGATGCTGAGAGCCCGGACGCTGCGGTGTCCGGGCTTTTGCGTCTGTACATGCAGACTTCAGATCGCCGCGCTCGTTGGTCCGTTGATATCGAGTGCCATCACCAGGTCGCCTTCATGTGTGGTTGCGAACTGGGAAAAACCTATCGAGCGATAGAGCTTTGAGGCAATTGTGTTGTCCGGATGCAACACCAGCACGATCCTGCGGCACTCCGGCAAGCCGGCGAGTTTCGCGACGAGCTGCTCGACCACCTGCCGCCCCAATCCCCGACCCTGAAACGGCGCGGCGATCATGACATGGTCGATGATGTTGCTGCCTGCTTCCGGCGGCTGTTCGTATCCATAGTCGGGATAGTAGGGCCCCCAGGACACCAGGCCGATCAACTCTTCATCGAGGTAGACGGCTTGCGGCGTAAACCCTTCGACATAGGCAGCCTCGGCGAGCGGGAAGGCGTTGCTGTCGAGGAACTTCTCCTGGCCCGCCACCATCTCGAGTTCCATGATCGCAATGCAGTTGCCGAGATCGACCGCCCGAAATTCCGGCACGGCTGGATTGCTCATGATGTCTCACCCGGATCTGCGAATGCGCTTCGATAGTCGATCTCGTAACCAAAGGCGCGTGGGCCCACGACCGTGAGGCCCTTGGGTGATGACAGGATCGGCGGCGCCGGCAGGGCAATGACGCCAATCCGCTGTCCGTAACGCAGGGTTTCCGTGCCGACTGCTTCACCCGATTCGCTGTCCATCAGGCAGATGATGTCGGGCACCATGACGACGGGCTCGCCGTCGCGCCGCCCCATCAGATATTCGTTCTGGAACTCGACCTCGAAACGGCTGCCGTGATCGGCATCGACGCCATCGAGTGCAGTGCTGCCACGCAGGAAACCAGCCGTAGTGCGCCGGTTGACGTCGACGATCTTGCCCGAAAACACGAGACGTCCACCTTCGGCCTTCAACACGGCGGCGACCGGATCGCTGTGGCTCAGTCTTGCTTCCTGCACGGTTCGACCGATGCGGATGGCGCGTGTGACCGAATGCAGGATCGCGCAATCCTTGACCTCGCGCCCGGTGCGTGGCGCCTTTGCCGTTGGTGCGGTCGATCCCAGCGCGACGCAGATGGTGCGCGAAAGCCGTTCCATCCAGGTCCAGCTGGCCGCGCGGGTGATGACGATGGCGTTGTCGCGAATGTCACCCAGCGCCATCGGGAACATCTGGAGCTCGTGGATCGAAAAGCTGGTCATCTGGGCCTCGGGAAAGGCACGCCCCATGGCGTCGGCATCGACCACTGGGATATCCATGCCGATCGACACCAGGAAGGGCTCGAGGCCATTGCCTCCACCGATCTCGACCGGCATCACGGCGCTGAATTTGCGCCCCAGGTACTCTTCCAGCGCCTGGACCGGTTTGATGGAAAGCTCGGGATCTGCCAGCCGCTCCTGGCCGACCAGGGGGGCGCCCATGGTCGAGACCACGGCGACCAGATCGTCATCGGCCAGTTCTTCGGGCTGCATCAGCTCGACCTGCGCACCACCACGATAAAGCTGGCGCAGATTCAGAAACCCGTCATAGGGACTGCCGCCGCCACCGGCGCCCAGAATCCAGGCCCCGGTCGCGAGCGGTTCGATTTCGTCTTCCTGAAGCGTGCGCATGGTCGCGACCATAGCGGCAGCCCCACTCCGCCGTCTATGATCGCCGCCAACGTGGGGAGGACTGCCATGACCGACACAACCGTGATCCGCAACATTGCCTGGCTGGTGGCCTGGGACGGCACCAGCCATGTCTACCTGCGCGATGCCGACCTTGCGTTCGAGAACGGTGCCGTCACCTTTGTCGGCAAGGGCTATCAGGGCCCTGTGACGACCGAAGGGGACGGCCGCAACCGCATGGTCATGCCCGGCCTGATCGACATCCACACCCATGCCCAGAGCGAAACCCTGCGCAAGGGCATCACCGACGAGACGCACTCGCCCGGCTTCTGGCACAGCTCGCTTTATGAGCACCTGCCGGTGTTCGAGCCCACCGATGTCGAGGGCAATGCTGCCTGCCTCAGCGTCTCACTTGGTGAGTTGCTGCTATCGGGCGTGACCACCATGGTTGATCTTTCCGGGCCGTTCGATGGCTGGCTCGATGCTCTGGCCGGCAGCGGTATTCGTGCGGTCGCGGCACCGTTCTTCCGCGATGCCCGCTGGTTCACCAGGGACGGGCACAAGCTTGACTATGACTGGAACCTGGAGGGTGGCCGCAAGGGGTTCGAGAAGGCGCAGCGCGTGATCGACCTTGCCCAGCAGCACCCCAGCGGCCGTCTCTCGGGCATGGTCTCGCCCTCGCAAGTCGATACCTGCTCGGAAGAGCTGCTGCGCGACACCCACGCTTATGCCACCGAACGCAACCTGCCCTGGACCATTCATGCCGCCCAGTCGGTGACCGAATTTCTGGAAATGCAGCGCCGCCACGGCAAGACCCCGATGGAATGGCTGGCCGATATCGGGGTACTCGATGAACGCAGCATCATCGCCCACTGCATCTTCTTTGATCATCACCCCTGGCTCCATTGGACCAGCCACAAGGATCTCGACCGGATGCGCGACAGCGGTGCGACGGTTGCCCATTGCCCAACGGTCTTTACCCGGCGCGGCATCACACTGCGGACTCTGGGTGGCTACATTCGCCATGGCATCAATGTCGGTTTGGGGACCGACACCTACCCCCACAACATGTTGGACGAGATGCGCACGGCGGCGGTAGCGGCCCGTGTGATCGGCGAGAGCGTGGCCGACCTGACCTATGCCGAAGTCTTCCATGCCGCGACCATCGCGGGCGCCAAAGCCCTGCGTCGCGACGACCTTGGCCGGTTGTCGGTCGGCGCGCGCGCCGATTTCGTCTGTGTCGACCTCAAACACCCTGCCATGATGCCGGTGCGCGAGCCGATGCGCAGCCTGCTGGTCGTGGCCGGTGAACGCGCCGTCAGGGATGTCTATGTCGACGGTGACCGGGTCGTTGCCGACGGCAAGCTTCTCACCATGGACCTGCAGGCCGAACTGGAACGGCTCGAGGAAGCACAGAAACGCATGATGAAAACGGTGCCGCAGCGTGACTGGAACGGACGCACGGTCGATCAGATGGCGCCGATGATGCTCGAAACCGTCGAATCCGTGAATTGACTTGCCTAGGGCCGTTGGACCACCCTGCGGTCGAACTAGAGCAGATCGCGTCAAGTCTGGATCGCTTGCGATACGGGTTTAACGCGTGAAGTTGCTCTACCTTTATGAACCAGATCGGATTCACGCGAGAAGGTGGCACCACAAGTGGTGCAATCTTTTCACGATCCGATCTAACTGGAGAGACGCATCTCATGGCTCGTCTGGAAGAAATGGATGAGGGTCTGGCCTCGTTTCTGCGTGATTGGGAGACGCCGGATGTGCCGGGTTCTGCCTGGGTCACGCCACCACCTGCCGGGGAACGGCGGGTTGCGCTGATTTCGTCTGCCGGCCTCAAATTGCCGGGGGATCGCCCGTTTTCAGAGGGCTCCAACGATTATCGCGCGATCCCGGCTGAACGGGCCAAGGAAGTCGTCATGGACCACATCTCGGTTTCCCATGACCGCACCGGTTTCCATCATGACGTCAACATCGTCTTCCCGCTGGAACGGCTGCAGGAACTGGCACAAGAAGGGGTGATCAGCAGCGTTGCAGATTTTCACTACTCCTTCATGGGCGCGACCGACCCCAACGAGATGGAGGCTCAGGCCCGCCAGCTTGCCGGTGTCATGAAAGCCGATGGCGTGAATACGGTTGTTCTGGCCCCTGTTTGACCCCTTTGCACGTGCGCCGTGAGCGGACTGGCGAAGTTTCTTGAAGACGAAGGCCTTGCAACAACCCTGATCGCCCTGGTGCGACACCAGGCTGAAGATGTGCAGCCGCCACGCGCACTGTGGGTGCCGTTCCCGTTGGGCCGGCCCTTTGGTGTGCCCAACGATGCCGCATTCCAGACCCGGGTGCTGAAGTCGGCACTGGCCCTTCTGGACCGTCCTTCAGGTCCAATCCTGGATGATTTTCCCGATGACGCGCCTGCTGATCCCGTCGCAGACGATGGTGAGGGCTGGGTCTGTCCGGTCAACTTCCCCAAGCCAAAGGCTGCGAGCGAAGGTGAACAGCTCGACAGGGTGCTGGCCGAGATTCAGGAACTTGCGCCTTGGTACGAAGTCAGTTTCGGCTTGCGCGGGCGCACGACCGTAGGCGCCTCGGGGTTAAAGACCGAGGATGCGGCCCGTTACATGGCCAGTTTTGCCGCTGACATGATGACCCAGAGCCCGCTGGAAGGCGTTGCAGTGGCCGATGCCTTGCGTCTGGCTGCCGAAGACATCAAGGCTTACTACTTCGAAGCTGCGACCGCGCAACCGGGATCAGGGTCTTCACAGAAGGTGCTGGCCTGGTTCTGGTTCGAAACCCAGGCTGCAGTGCTGATCAGGACCCTGCGTGATGTCTGTGTAACGTCTGATGATCCCGCGATCTTTGATGTCGGTGACTTCATGCTCGTCGACAGTCTGGGGGACAGTCCGGCGCCTGGCATGTGAGCCGGCTAGCTTGTGATCACGATTATCGGTTCTGTGATTTCGGTAACCTCACCGATGATCCGGGCTGCCGGATCTCCGCCGTTTTGGAGCGCCGACAGGCACGCGTCACTCTTTTCCCGCGCTATGCCCGCCAGCAGGCCGCCCGCTGTCTGGGGGTCGAAGAGCATCGGGGCATGGAGTGTGGCGTCGATCACGCCATCCAGCATGGCCACATTGCCCGGGTGGAGGGTGCTGGCGATGCCGCGCGCCAGCAGGTCAACTGCGCCGGTATAAGCTGGCAAAGCCCCAGTCTGCAGTCGCGCACCAACACCTGATGCCTGCAACATTTCGAGCAAATGCCCAGCCAGACCGAACCCGGTGACATCGGTCATGGCTGTGACACCGTGATCGATCAGAATCCGTGCTGCAGGGCCATTGGAGCGTTGCATGCCCGCCAGTGCCTCTTCGATCCAGGCGCTCTTGGCTTCGCCCTGCATATCGGCGGCAAACAACACGCCGGTGCCCAGCGGGCGTGTCAGGATCAAGGCGTCACCGGGTTTCAGGCCTCCCTTGCGGATCAGGCTGGTGGGCGAGGCGAAACCTGTCACGGAAAGTCCCAGACTGGCGCGTTCGGTTTCGCTGGTATGGCCTCCGGCCAACGCGCAATTCTCTTCTCTCAGGATCGACAAGATACCTTCCAGCATCTGGACGAGATCGCTCTCCATCGCCTCGGCAGTGCCCGGAAGAAGCCCTGCCAGGGCAAGGGCGGCTGCAGGCTTCGCGCCCATGGCGTGGATATCGGAAAGGGCATGCACGGCCGTGATGCGCCCGAAGACATAGGGGTCATCGATAAAGGCCGGGAACTGATCGACCGTCTGGATGATCACCGAACCTTCCAGCGGCTGCAGCACGGCGGCATCGTCTGGCGCATCAAGGCCGATGACGACATCGGGGTGTGACGCCAGATCGAGACGGGCCAGGGCGCGTTTGAGAACGCTGGCCGGAACCTTCGCCCCGCAGCCGCCACAGCGCATCGGTGTCGCCCCGGCATCGGCCATGGAGGGAAGTTCCTGATAGACCTTCATCCAGCGCCGATCGATCCAGTCCTTCCAGCGCCAGACCCAGTCGCCCCGAAACGCCAGATTGCCCCAGGAGGCAATGGCGTGACGTTCACCGGTGGTGATCAGTGCCAGGGTGCGGTGTTGGGGGCGGAATGCCTGGGGCGTCAGGTCTTTGGCCAGACGGCGCAGGGTGCGGGCCAGGAAGGGGCCCTGGCGGACGGCATAGACGCCGTTCTTGACCAGCGGCTGCGGACCGAAGCTGGCGATATCGCCGCAGGCCAGGACAAAGGGGTGGGAGGTCGAGCGCAACGAGGCGTCGACACTGATGAAACCTGCGTCATCGCGTGCCAGGCCGGTCCCGGCCAGCCAGGATGCTGCTGCAGCGCCGGTCACCAGCACCGTCGCGGCGCTCTCGATCTGGCTGCCGTCGTCGCAGGTGAGGTGCCCGGCGTCGATCCGGCTGACATGTTTGTTGTGATGCACGGTGATGCCCGCATTACGCATCGCAGCGGCCATGTATCGCCGTGTTCCCGCGCCGTGACGCGGCAACAAGGTGTCGCTGTCGGTGACGAGGGCAAAGGCCAGCCGCCCTGTGTCACCGCCCTGTGCCTTGATTGCCCAGGCGAGCCGGTGGCGCAGGCCCAGGCAGACCTCGACCCCGCCGGCCCCGCCACCGACGATGGCGACGGCGACCTTACCCGCGCTGCCAGCGGCGCGAGTCTCAAACGCCTGCCAGCGCTCCAGAAACCGCTCGACTGGTTTGACCGGGATGCCATGTTCGCCGGCGCCCGTGATATCCGCATCGACTGGCGTCGAACCGATATCGATCGAGGCGAGGTCAAAGTGGAGCGGAGGACGGTCCCCTAACGATACCGTCCTTGCATTGGGGTCCAATCCCGTGGCCGGCGCATGGATCAGCCGGGCCCCGGCGCGGGCACACAGGGGGCGCAGATCGATATGGGCTTCGGCATGGCTGTAAAGCCCGGCCAGATAACCCGGCAGCATCCCCGAATAGGGCGTCACCGTGTCGCGCGCGACAACGGTCAGGCGGACCCCGTCGAGCGGCGCCATGGCGAAGCTTCGCAGCACCTCGACATGGGCATGGCCGCCGCCGATCAGGACGATATCGGTCGTGAAAGGCTGTGGCATCATGCCGGTTCGCTCGCTCCTTGGCGGAAGGGGGTGGGAGTCGAACCCACCAGGCACGTCGAACGCCCCTCACTGGTTTTGAAGACCAGACAGTCCACCGGGACTGATCCCCTTCCAGGAATGGGGCAGGCAAGCTAGATCGGATAGCGTTCAGGTGGAACCACTTGTGGTGCCACCTGAACGCGTGAATCCAATCTGAATCACGGAGTGAGAGCAGATCCCGCTCAGATTATTCCTGAACGGAATCAGTTCCGGACGCGCATTCTGCGTCAACACCACGGTCTGAGTGTCTGGCGAAAGGGCCCCACGGCTCGAAGTTCATCGGCGAATCTGCTCTAGTGGTTTGGCGGAGCGGGGAACGGCATGAACGACAAACCTGAGGTGGAAGCTGCGGCCCGGCATGTGCCGGCGGAATGGCACCCAGAGATCGAACTCAAGCTCAGTGCGTCGCCCGGCGTACTGGCTGCGCTGGTGAATGTGCCGCCATTGGTGTTCGCCAGCGGTTCGAACAAGCCGTCCCGACAACTCGAATCGACCTATTTCGATACCCGCGACAGGGCGTTGCGCAAAGCCGGCATTACGCTGCGGGTAAGGCATGTCGGCGGCACCTACACCCAGACGATAAAGATCAAGGACCCCGTTCACGGTGCCCATGCACGCCTGGAGCGCGATGATCCCGTCGATGGGCCCAGGCCGCGCCCCGCGCTGCTTCACGACGCCTTTGGCCAGGACCTTTCGTGGATCGGGGATGACGACCTGAAGCCGTTGTTCACGAGCCGGATCGAACGGCGCGCCATGATGCTGACGACGGGTTCGGCTGAGCAAGCGAGCCAGATCGAGATTGCCTTTGACCGGGGTGTCGTCACGGCGGGGCGAAAGAGCGAGCCGGTCTGCGAGATGGAACTGGAGCTCGAGGATGGCTCGGTTGCCGATCTCTATGACCTCGCGCTGACCCTGCATCGCCTGCAGACGCTGGTGATCGAGGTCCGATCCAAATCGCAGCGTGGTTTTACCCTGGCCGAAGGCATGGCGCCGTCCTGGCACAAATCCACACCACTGGATCTGACGCCCAAAACGACGCTCGATCAGGCAATTGGTCAGGTGATGTCCCAATGCTTCGATCACTGGATGAGCAACCAGGCCGCAGCATTCGATGGCAGCGATCGCGAAGGTGTGCACCAGATGCGGATATCGCTGCGCCGTTTGCGCGCCGCCTTTGACTTCTTTGAGCCGTGGCTTCCGGAAGGTCAGACCGCCTGGTTTCGCGGTGAAGTGAAATGGCTTGGAAAACAGCTGGGCACGGCGCGTGATCTGGATGTATTGGGTGCCGATACCCTGGCGCCGGTAATGCAGGCAAGACCCTGCGACAAGGCTCTGATCCGCCTGGATGGCCTGGTCACGCGACGTGGTGCCGCAGCCTATGCCAGGCTTGCCCGGGCACTCGCATCTCCCCGCTATACCGGCCTTGTTCTCACCCTAGGACAATGGATCGCTGCGCGTGGCTGGAAGCATCGCGATCGCGAGGCCATGGCGCATTCGTTGACCCAAGCCGTTCGCGTCGCGCTCGACAGTGCTCATGGCCAGGTTCAGGAAAGCGGCCGTGATTTCGAGAGCCTGACGATGGCGCAGCGTCACGGCCTGCGTCTTGACGTCAAACGCCTGCGTTACGCGATGCAGTTTGTCGGCTCGGCCTATGGCGGTTCCGCAGCCTACCTCAAAGCCCTGAGTGACCTGCAGGACGCCCTGGGGGCAGCCAATGATGCTGTTCAGGCCGAGGCACAACTCGACACCTGCATCAGGTATAGCGCGACCGGCAAGGAACGACGCCGGCTTGGCCGTGCCGGCGGTATCGTCACCGGCTGGTGGCTGGCGCAGGGGCCTCGCCAGGAACAGGAAGCCCGGGAATGCTGGCAAAGATACTTTGCGCTGGAGCCGTTCTGGCGCAACAAACCGCCGAAACTCCGAGTCGTCAAAAAGAAAACTTCAAAACCGTGATGATCTCAGGCCGTCATACGAAGGTCGCCCAGACGGCGCGTGACACCAGTGCGGTCAAGATGTTCCAGCAGGTCGATCGCCAGATTGCGGCCAATCCCCGCGACATCGCGAAACTGCGCCGCGCTGAAGCCATCGGGAAAGTCTTGGGCCGTGCGCTGAGCACTGCGTTCGGCCGCCTCGATCTGGGCAGGGGTGAGATACCGATTATGGGCGATCTTCACGACCAGGCCGAAACCCGCCATGCGTTCCAGGAATCGTTCGAGATCGCCCGGTGAGAGGCTGACCTGGTCGGCCAGCGGAAAGAGCGCAGGGGGCGATCCGGATTCGACGACCAGTGCTTTTTCGATCGCCTTCCAGGGTTCCCGGTCCTTGCCGGCGAGTTCGACCGTGTGATCGGGCTGGTGAATGATCGCGCCCCGGCGGGACAGTCGTTCTTGCGTGACAAGCTCGCGCACGACTGCATCCAGCAGATCCTGACCGGGGCGTGAAGCCAGCGCCGCGCGCAGCACGGGCAGCGAAGGCCCGAGCCGATCCTGCCGGTTCTCGTGATCGGCGGCGACGGCTGCCAGAACTGCGGTGATCAGAACATCCCAGTGTTCGCGCAGGATGAGGTGGTGTCCGCCGGAGCGGCCCCAGGACAAGGCGTCACCCGACAAACGTTCAACAAGGCCGGCGTAATCGGTCAGGTTGCGCGTCTGTGCCAACCCACCGGCATCGACGCCGCCTGGCGAAAGCACCAGCAGGGCATCCAATGCAGCCGCAGGGTCTTGCCTGTCGGCAGCGCGGAGCCAGGCAATGCGCTGTGGTTTGGCGCGGCCG
Organism: Rhodospirillaceae bacterium; assembly: GCA_018700655.1. Taxonomy (GTDB): domain Bacteria; phylum Pseudomonadota; class Alphaproteobacteria; order SP197; family SP197; genus SP197. The sequence continues at coordinate 12,450 of JABIUG010000172.1, forward strand.
CGCACAGGGCCATGGGGGTCGATTACTCTGCCGCCGGCAATCGTGCGTCGTGCCGATTGGTCGCGCAGCACGATCCGGTCGGCAAAGACCGGCATCAACGGTTCATCGACGACGATCTGCGCCAGCCCGCTCTCGCCGGGAGCCATTGAGCCGCCCTCCAGGATCGCAATGCGTCCGGTGCTGCGCCCGGAACCGTGATGAACATGGACCGGCGTCCAGTGTTTGAGCGCTGTCGTTTCACCCGCGAGGACCTCGAGCATGACATCGATCCGGAGCGAGGGTTTCAACAGGCCCCGTGTCACGACCCAGTCGCCACGGACAACTTCGTCCTGGTCGATGCCTGCCAGATTAAGCGCGGCACGGTCGCCTTTCCCGGCGCTGCTGGAGGGTTGGTCCTGAGCATGGATGGTGCGCACACGCACCTCACGTCCCGATGGCATCAAAGTCAGACGGCCGCCATTCTCGACCCGGCCAGCATGAACGGTGCCTGTCACCACAACGCCCGCGCCCTTAACGATGAAGACCCGATCGACTGCGAGGCGAAAACCTCCTTCTGTATTCGCCTGGGCAAGCAGCGTGGTTTCGTTGACTAGGATCTCGCGCAAAGCATCGATGCCGCGGTATACCGGTGCTGCCGTTTCCACCAACCCGACAAGCGTCATACCGGCTTGCTCCAGGAGCTCCCGGACCTCGATGCCAACCTGTTCGGTGCGTGTCGGCTCGACCCGGTCGATCTTGGTCACGGCGACGACGACGCGGGTGACACCCAGCAACCCCAGCACCGCGACATGTTCCCGGGTCTGGGGCATCACTCCGTCATCGGCGGCGACGACGACCAACCCCAGATCGATCCCGGCGACGCCGGCCACCATGTTGCGCACGAAACGCTCGTGGCCGGGCACGTCGATGAAACCGATGACATCGCCGGATGGCAACGCCAGATAGGCAAAGCCCAGATCGATCGTCAGGCCACGTTTTTTCTCTTCGGGCAGGCGGTCGGTGTCGATCCCGGTCAGGGCGTGAATGAGTGAAGTCTTGCCGTGGTCGACATGCCCGGCGGTTGCAACAATCATGGTGTCGTCAGGCTCTTGAGCTGGTCGGCAAAGACCGCCTCGTCATCCAGACAACGCAGGTCGAGCCACAGGGTCCCGTCACGCAATGCCCCGATCACCGGCCGCGGGAGCGCGCGCAGGGCTGCCGCCAGACGGCGCAGGCGGGCATCGGCGCCGCGCCCACTTTCGGCCGGGGTGATGCCAAGGCCCGCACTTGGCAGACTTTCGACCGGCAGCGCGCCGCTGCCGATCTGGCTCTTGAGCGAGGCCGTCGTGACGACAAACCCCTTGCCCAGTAACTGTTGCAGAGCCGGAGCCAGCATTGCGGCCTGTTCCGCGATCTCGTCTTCCGTCCGGGTCAGCAGGCGCAGGGCCGGCAGGGTCCGGGGCAGGCTGTCGGGGTCCTCATAGAGGGCGAGCGTCGCGTCAAGCGCTGCCAGGGTCATCTTGTCGGCGCGCATCGCGCGTTTCATCGGGTTTTTCTTCAGTTTCGCGATCAGGTCGCGCCGGCCCACGATCAGTCCGGCCTGGGGCCCACCGAGCAGCTTGTCACCGCTGAAGGTCACGAGGTCTGCGCCCTGCTCAAGGGTCCTCGTGACGGTCGGTTCCTTTGGCAGGCCCCAGCGCGAGAGATCGACCAGTGTGCCGCTGCCCAGGTCGACCGCAAACGGCAGATCGTGTTGATGCGCCAGCGCGGCAAGCTCGGCTTCGGCGACCTCTGCCGTAAATCCCTGGATGGCGTAGTTGCTGGTGTGGATCTTTAGCAACAGCGCGGTGCGCGGTCCCAAACCCTGTTCGAAATCGCGCAAGTAGGTTCGGTTGGTCGTGCCGACCTCGACCAGACGGCAACCGGCCCGTGCCATGATGTCGGGCATACGGAACGCGCCGCCGATTTCGATCAGCTCGCCGCGCGAGACCGGAACCTCGCGTTTCAGGCCAAGTGTGTTGAGCAACAGCAGCACAGCCGCCGCGTTGTTGTTGACCACCAGGGTATCCTCGGCCCCGGTCAGGCGCTTGAGGCGTTCGGCCACCGGTGTGTCACGCTCGCCGCGTTTGCCGCTGTCGAGATCGAACTCGAGATTGCCGGCATGGCGCGCAACCGCGGTCATTGCGGTGATTGCTTCTTCGGCCAGCGGCGCCCGGCCGAGATTGGTGTGGAGCACGGTCCCGGTGAGGTTGAAGACCGGTCGTGGCGCAACCGCGAGAAGCGCGCGGCACAGGCCTTCGACATGGGCCGCGAGGGCAGGCAGGGAGAGATCGGCTTCCTCGCCATCGCGCAGCAGCGCACGGCGTTCGTCCAGGGTTTGGCGCAGGCCGTCGACCACTGGTTTGCGACCGAAGGTATCGATCAGCGCTGACAGTTCAGGTGCCTTGAGCGCCTGGTCGACAGAAGGAGGACGGATGGGTGTCGTCATGCTGGGCTCCACGCACGGTGTCGCGATGACTAGAGTCTAGAGCAGTTGGAGCATGAAGGGGATCAGGAAACGATTCCCATTCCGTGCGTTCCGCATTAGCGTTTCGCCACCATGAGCGAACATCGTCTGCGTCCTCTGTTGGCGCCCAAATCCATCGCCGTTGTCGGAGCGTCCGGCCGCGAGGGATCCTTTGGTCTTTCGACCCTTCAAAACCTCAACAATCCGGGCTTTGACGGACCGGTTCACCCGATCAATCCGGGCTATGATGAAATTGACGGCCTGGCGTGTTTTCCCTCGCTGCGGGATGTTCCGGGCGGGGTCGAACATGCCGTGCTTTCGGTCGCGAATGCCGGGGTTGAAGCGGCCCTGACCGAAGCGGCCGAAGCAGGCGTTCGTGCCGTCACCATGTTCGGCAGCGCCTATCTCGAGGGTGATACCGGAGAGCCCAAACTTCGCGACCGGCTTCAGGCGATTGCACGTGAGGCCGACATGCTGGTCTGCGGCGCCAACTGCATGGGTTTCGTGAACTACGAATCGTCGACCCGCGCGACCTGGATGGCGATCGACAAGGACGACTGGGACGATCCCGGCAACATCACGCTGATCACCCATTCGGGGACCTGTTTTCTGACCCTGCAGTTCAACGATCCGCGCCACCGCCACAACATGTGCATTTCGGCTGGCCAGGAACTCACGGTCACGGCTGCCGATTACATAGATTATGCGCTGGAGCACGAAAGCACGCGCGCGATTGCTCTTTTCCTGGAGACGGTGCGCGATCCAGATGCCTTCCGCGCCGTGCTCGACAAGGCGGTGGAGCGCGATGTTCCGGTCGTCGCGATCAAGGTCGGCGTCACGGAGAAGAGCGCCGAGCTTGCACAGAGCCATTCGGGTGCATTGGCCGGACAGGATGCGGCCTATGAAGCGCTGTTCGATCACTACGGTGTGCTGCGTGTCGACAACTGGGACGATCTCGCGGCGACCAGCCGTGTGTTGTCGGACGCCAGAAAACTCTCTCCGGGCGGTCTTGCCGGAATTATGGATTCGGGCGGTGCCCGCGGCATGTTGATCGACATGGCCGACAAGATGGGTGTGCCGTTGGCCGACATCGGGCCGCAAACCGTCAAGAAACTCGCTGGGCTCCTGGAATACGGACTTGAGCCGGTCAACCCGACCGATGTCTGGGGTACCGGTCTCGACTGGGAGAACGTCTTTGGCGGCTGCATGCAGGCGCTCGCCGATGACGAGGATGCGGCCTTTACCGCGATCTTTTCCGATCTCGGCTTTACCGATGAAGTCGGATGGGGCCTGGTCGGGATCGCCGAGGGGGTCGCTGCCAATACCGACAAGCCGGTTTATCTCTGCCAACACTGGAGTCGGGCGATGAACTCGATCGGGGTCCAGCAGTCGGTCGACACGCCTGTCGTTGTGATTGATGGCACCCAGACATTCCTGACGGCCGTGAGACTAGCCATGCAGCGTCGTGACAGGATCGATGACGGGCCGGGCGACATGCCGGCACTGCCATCGCAGGCCGTGGTCGACCAGTGGCGTGCAAGGCTGGGGACCGGGGAACCGTTTGACGAGAACGAAGGCCTTGATCTGCTGGATGCCTTCGGGATGACAACACCAGGTCGCGCTATCGCTTCGTCGCGTGACGAGGCTCTCACGGCCGCAGAGGCCGTCGGGTATCCCGTCGTGCTCAAGACAGCCATGGCGGGAATCCAGCACAAGAGCGATGTTGGCGGTGTCGTTCTGAACCTTGCCAATGGCGAGGCACTGGCTGCGGCCTATGGCACCATGGCTGCGGAGTTGGGTCCGCGTGTCCTGATTGCTGCCATGGCCGGCAAGGGCGTCGAACTTGCTGCGGGTATCGTGATTGACTCCCAGTTTGGCCCGCTGGTCATGGTCGCTGCCGGCGGTGTGCTGATCGAAATCATGCACGACCGCCGTTTCCTTCTGCCGCCGGCCGGACGGGCCAGCGCACGTCGCGCGGTCGATGGCCTGGCTTGCCGTCCCTTGCTGGATGGCGTGCGCGGCGCCTCTGCCAGCAATGTCGATGCGGTCGTTGATGCTGTGACCGCTCTTGCATCGATCGCGGGAACCCTGGGGGACCTGATTGCCGAGTTCGACGTTAATCCGCTGATTGCCGGGCCGGACGGCTGTGTCGCGGTGGATGCCCTGGTGGTGCCGCGCGTCTAGCGCGTTTGCCATGGCACCCAGGCCGTCTCTTTCCGTCGTCATTCCGACCTACAATCGCCCAGAGTTGTTGGCCCGGTGCCTTGAAGGATTCGCGGGCCAGACCGTGCCGCCCGAAAGCCTGGAAATTGTAATCGTCGATGATGGCTCGGACGCGCCGCTCGACCCGGTCATTGCGGCCTTTGATGGCCTGCTCAACCTCCGCCTCGAGCGACGTGACCACGGTGCTGCTGCTGCACGCAATGTCGGCGTTGTCTTGTCTTCGGCCGATCATCTGATCCTGTTCGATGATGACCAGAGCCCCTTGCCCGACATGGCGGAGCGTTGCCTCGCATTTCACCGGCAGTTTCCCGACGAAGAGGATTTCCGGATGCTGCGTGTCGTGCCTGACACCAGGATTCCTCGCTCTGCCGTCAGCTTTGCCATGTTCGAGGCAACGCAGGTTTTCCATTATCCCAGCCCGGGTCGCAGGAGGCTTCAGGGCGGTTTCTGGGGCGGGGCGATCACGTGCAAACGTTCGATCTTCCGCTATGGGCTGTTCAATCCCGATTATGTCATGGCTGAGGATGCCGAACTCGGCATGCGAATCGACCAATGGCTTCATCTTGTCGAACATCTCGAGACACCAGCCGATGCCCTGCAACTTCGCACGCTGACGGTCAAACAGCTGCTGCGCCGCTGGTGCGCGATGGGCTACTACCATCTCGTCATGCAGCGCGACTTTCCCAGGCTCATCGAGATCGGGGGCCGTCGTGTCTATCGCGATGCCGAAAAGATCATTGCCCGCGCCACGCCGTTGATTGCTGCGGCTGCTGAGCTTGAGAAACAGGCTGTGCAATTGGGTGAACTCGGCCCGGGGCCGATCGATCAAGCCAGGTCGGAGGTGCTGGCTGCCTTCCTGGAAGGCGTGAGAGTTGCAGCCGAAACAGCGCAATGCATCGGCTGGCTGGCCGCGCGTCACGACGAACGATTGAGTGACGCACTCGAACGCAACTTCGTCTAGTGCTCGCCCGGTTGCTCGCCCTTGATGTCGGCGAGCAGCCATTCGCGGAAGGCGGCAACCGTGTCGCGCGTGCTGTCTTCGGGGCGGCAGACAAACCAGATGGCGAACGCCACCGGTGAGGTGATCGAAAAGGGTTCGACAAGGCGGCCGGCTGCGAGATCAAGGCTGACGACAGTGCGTCCGAGTAGGGCGATGCCCTGACCGTCGATCGCTGCCTGGGCTGCCATGCCCTGCATCGAGAATATTGGCCCCAGATCGGCGTTGCAGCCGGTGACCTCGGCGTTCTTTAGCCAGGCTGACCAATCGGGTGCTCTGTCACGGCCATCGGTTTCGTCGCGCACATGAATCAGCGTCGCCTTGGCAAGGTCGTCGGGAACCTGGAGCCGCTTCGCAAGCTCCGGGGCGCACACTGCGATGGTCTTTTCGTTGGCCAGTTTCTGGCACAGCAGGCCCGGATAGCTGCCTGCGCCGTATCGTATCGCGACGTCGACATCCTCGGTCGAGAAGTCAACCAGACGCATGGTGGCATCGATTCTGGTGTCGATTGCGGGATGCTGCGCGGCAAATCGATCCAGTCGGGGAACAAGCCAGCGTGTCGCCAGCGACGGCGGCAAGGTCACGGTCAGACGTTTTCTGCCGCCGGGACCGCGATGGCTGGCAAAGGATCGCGCGACGTCGACGCCTTCGGCCAAGGTGTCGAAACCACGTTCCAGGCGAACAAGAAGGGCGCTTCCAGCGTCGGTCAGACTGAGCGCGCGATGATGCCTCCGAAACAGGCGTACCCCAAGGTCCCGCTCCAGCATACGGACATGCGCGCTGATCGCCGGGGCGCTGACGCCCAGTTCTTCTCCGGCCATGGTCATGCTCAGGTGCCGTGCTGCCGCCTCGAACGCGCGCAGGGCATTGAGGGGTGGCAGGTTGCGTCGTCGAAGTTCGGTGAAGATATTCTTCATCAAGATTACACATCTTCTTTGTTGCGATGGGCCAAGAATAAGCGACAATTCTTCCTGAACGATGGCGATATCATCGGTATGAAACAAGGAATAGTTAAACGTCAGAGCATATCTCGCCTGCTTGAGCACTCGGAAAAGAGCCATGGCCAAACTTTCTCACGGACATCATGAACTGCCCCGCGGCGCCTATCGTGACGAGGGTTACTGGAATGCGGAGGCGGATAATCTTTTGGCACATACCTGGGTTCATGCGGCGGGCGGCTTCGAACTGCCGAATCCCGGCGACTGCCGCCCGGTCAATGTGGCCGGATTGCCACTCCTTCTCGTGCGTCAACGCGACGGTGTCATCAAAGGTTTCCATAATGTCTGCCGCCATCGTGGCTCGCGGCTGGTGCGTGAGGCGGGAAACGTCAAAGCGGTCATGACCTGCCCCTATCATGGCTGGGCGTTCGGCCTTGATGGCGCCCTGCGCTCGACACCCTATTGGGATACCGCCGACGGTTCCGCTCCGCCTGAATTCGATGCGTCGGCCTTTGGCTTGCGCCCGGTCAGGGTCACAACCTGGTGCGATCAGGTCTTTGTCTGTCTGGATGATGACGCGCCGAGTTTCGAGGAACACGCCGAACCCCTGATCGCACGCTGGGCGCATGCCGACCTGTCATTGCTGCGTTTCGCGGGTTGCCTGACCTATGAAGTGGAGGCGAACTGGAAATTCGTGATCGAGAACTTTCTCGATACCTACCATCTGCCATTCCTGCACAAGCAACTCGGCTCGATCGAACCGGCCAAACGTTTCAAACCGTTGGTCGAGGAAACCCTGATCGGAATCCACTATACGTCCGGTGCGGCAGACAAGAACAAAGGTGACTCGGGCTTTCAGGTATTTCCGGGTTTCACGCCCGAACAACTTGAGAGCCAGGATGTCGCCATGCTCTTTCCCAACACGCTTTTCGAGTTTGTTCCCGAACACGTGCTGTTTTTCCGTGTCGAACCGGTCAGCCCCGGGCTGACACGTGAATCGCTGGCGCTCTATTTCCTGGGTGACGATGCCACAAGCCCGGAGCTGGAGGATGATCGCCAAACAGCACTTCAGGCCTGGGACGCGATCAACCGGCAGGACTTCCCGACGCTTGCCGATCTTCAGGCTGCGTCGCATTCTCCAGCGGCCCGCGGGCTTCCTGCACCATCACCCCTGTGGGAACTTCCATCCGCGGCGTTTCGTGATCGCGTTGATCGTATCGTTGGAGAAGCCTGACCATGGGATTGCCATACAACCGCGTCGTCGTGACAGGTGGCAGCGGCCTTCTGGGCCGCTATGTCGTGCGTGGGTTGATGAACGACTGCGATGTCACCGTCGTTGATCTCAAACCGCTCCCCGAGGATGTCGCCTTTGTCGAGGCTGATGTGCGTGATCTCAATGCAGTGCGCGCCGCACTCAAGGGCCATGATGCGGTGGTCCATCTGGCTGCCCTCGATGACGGCATCGTGCCGGAGGAAGAGGCCTTTATTGACGTCAACCTGCGCGGCACGTGGCATGTTCTCCAGGCAAGTGAAGAGCTCGGCATCGGGCGGGTGGCGCTGGCTTCCAGCGTCGCGGCCGTTGATATCGGACCGAAGAATCCGCCCATGGTCCTGCCCATACCGATCGACATGCCGCTCTTGCCGCTGGATTCCTATGGTGTGACCAAGACGGTCTGCGAGGAGTTTGCTCGTACCTTCGTGCGCCGCGGCAAGATGGATGTGATCTGCCTGCGCCCGGCTCTGGTTGCTCAGCCCGAAATTACCTACGCGATCGCCCTGACCTCTGCCGAGATGGACGGCGTCGAACCGCCGCCGCCCGCAAGCGGAACAGGTTGGCGTGAGGTGGGTGAAGAACTTTCTCCTTCCCGCAGTATCGTTACTCCTGGCGACGTCGCCCGTGCCTTCCGCGCTGCGCTCGACGTTCGCGGGCTGCGGTACGGCGTCTATTTCGTGACCGGCCCGGACACGTGCGGTCACCGGCCAACGGTGGAGGCCATCGCCGAGGGTTATGGCATCACGCCGCAGGTCACCCGGCCCGCGCTTTATGCCGATAATCCTTATGCCAGTGCCTTTGATCTTGCCCCGACGCTCGCGGACCTGGGCTGGGAGCCGCAGGATCGATGGGCAGACCACCTGGCCCGCGTGATCGCGGCGGGCTGACAGAGGAAACGATTTGACCGACAGCATGATTGTTCTGCGCGGTGGCCTCATTCTCGATGCCGCCGACCGCAACGCCGGGCATGGCGATATCCTGATCGATGGCGGCGTGATCCGTGAAGTCGGGCCGCTTGGCATGGCTGTGCCCGAAGGCACGCCGATGCGCGATGTTTCCGGGCACATCGTCATTCCCGGACTGGTCAATGCCCACACCCACGGACATGGCAGCTTCGGCAAGGGCAGGGGCGATCTGTGGTCGCTCGAATTGTTGCTGAATGCCGGGCCGTGGATCAGCGCCAAACGCAGCCATGAGGACAAGTATCTAGCGACCCTGTTGAACGCCGCCGACATGACCCGGCGGGGTTGCACCGCGGTTTACGACCTCACATGGGAGCAGCCACGCCCAAGCGTCGAAGGCATGCATCAGGTC
>JABIUG010000173.1 GCA_018700655.1 Rhodospirillaceae bacterium
CATGCCGGTTTTTGTCGTGCTGAACCTGTGCCTCTGGCTTGCCTGCTTCGAAACAATCCGGCTGGAAGGCCCGGTGTTTTATTCGACCTGGACCTTCATCGGCACACCCCTGGCGATTGCCGCCGGCATGGTCTTTTTTGCCGAACAGCACAGCTGGTGGATCTGGAGCGCACTTCTGCTGTTGTTGGGCAGCCTCTATCTCGTCAATGTCACGATGGTTTCGGCGCACCGCCAGAAAGCAGCCGATCAAGATTGAGGCGTTGCGAATTCAGTCGCCGGCCCACGGCGTCTGATATACCTTGCGCAGGCGCTTGCGGACCGTCCAGCGGGTGCGTACGCCCTCTTTCAGGATCAGCATGGTGCCGGGCCTGAGCTCGACCGGTGGTGCCGAGCCATCGAGAAACTCGATGGTGGCATCGCCCGAGACGATGACGGCGAGTTCATCGACTTCGGTGTCTTCGACCACACCTTCAGCAGCCTCCCAGATGCCGCGCTCGATGCCGAGTTCCCGGTTGACGCTGAGTGGCAGATGACGGACCTCGCCAGCACCCGCGACCACCTTCATACCGTGATCGGTCAGCACGGGCAGATCGACGCTTGCGACATCGACGGTGAAGTTGCTGCGTGAAAGATCGTGTTCGGACATGGCTGTGCTCTCCCTGTTCAGCCGCGCAGGGCGCCCATGCGCGCCAGGCCTTCGGCCGGGAACATTTCCTTGGCGTCGTAATAGACCTCAACCGCGGGTTTGCCTTCGGGCAGGATGACCCAGGGCTGTTTCGAGCGGGTGAAGATGTGGATATCGGGTTCGATCAGGCTGGTGTCGTCGAGCGTTCCGGCGCGCACGAAAGCGAGTTTGTCTCCAGCACCGCCATAATGGCTCCACAAGGCGGTGTTGCAGGTCGGGCAGCGCATGATGTTCTGGCCCTTGCCGCTGGGGGTCGACACGGGTACGGATTTCGGTGTGCCGGCCAGAACCTCGACGCGGTCGGTCTCGATCATTGCGTTGATCGCAAAGGCGCCGCCCGAAAGCCGCTGGCAATCGGTGCAATGGCAGCCATGGGTGAAGATCGGTGCCGAGGTGATGCGAAAGCGAACTTCGCCGCAGCTGCAGCCGCCTTCGGCGTTGAAGGTTTCGGATGACGCCATGGTTCTTTCTCCCGTACCGGCGGTTTGATTGACGCAAAGTCTCGTGCACCCGGTGGTCTGCGTCAACGGTGGACGCGTCACCTCTACGCCCCTATAAGGCGCGCAAATCCAACATCATTCATCTCCAGGAACGGACAAAATTCCATGACCGATCGCACGTTTTCGATCATCAAACCCGATGCCACCCGCCGCAACCTGACCGGCAAGGTCAATGCCATGCTGGAAGGCGCCGGTCTGCGCATCGTCGCGCAGAAGCGCATCCAGATGTCCCAGGCCCAGGCGGAAGAGTTTTATGGCGTCCATCGCGAGCGCCCGTTCTTCGGCTCGCTGGTTGCCTTCATGACCTCGGGCCCGGTCGTTGTTCAGGTGCTCGAGGGCGACGATGCCGTGGCGCGCAACCGCGAAGTCATGGGTGCGACGAACCCGGCCGATGCCGCCGAGGGCACAATTCGCAAGGAAGTCGCCGAGTCGATCGAGGCCAACTCGGTCCACGGTTCGGATTCGGCCGAGAATGCCGCGATCGAAATCGCCTTTTTCTTCAGCGACGATGAAATCGTCGGCTGAAGACTGATCAAGACGCCATGCGCGTCCTGATTCATCACGATAAACCCGGGCCCCTCGTGGGCAGGCTCCTTGAGCTTGTCCCGGAGCTTGAGACGGCCTGTTGTGAAAGCTATGCGGCGCTGCCCGCCGCGATCGAGGCGTTCGGCCCCGAAGCGCTGTTTCACATCCGTTTCGAGGGCGGCCCCTATCCTCGCGATGCCGTGTTCGCCTCACCCACACTGACCTGGCTTGGGACCGGCGGGGTCGGCGTCGATCATCTGGGGCAGTGGGATCCGGACCGCATCGTTGTGACCAACGGGGCAGGGGTCGCCAGCGAGGCACTCGCCTGGCATGTGCTGGGTTCGATCATCGCGCTCACCCTGAAGTATCCGTGGTTTGCACGGCGTCAGGCCGAACACGCTTGGGCATGGCAGGATGTCGGCCATGTCTGGGGCAAGACGGTTTGTGTCGTCGGTCTGGGCCACATCGGGCGCGATATCGCACGGCTCTGTTCGGCACTTGGGCTGAAAGTGGTCGGTACCCGCGCCAATCCGCAACCGACAGAGCATGTCGACCAGGTTTTTGGCGCCGACCAACTGCACGAGGCGCTGGCGCTCGGTGATTACATCGCGGTCTGCACACCCAAGACGTCACGCACGATCGGTCTGATCGATGCGGAAGCGTTTGCCGCCATGAAACCCGGCGCCTTCCTGATCGATGTTTCGCGCGGCGGCGTCACCCTTGCCGATGATCTCATGGCTGCGCTCGACAGCGACCAGGTCGCCGGCGCTGCGCTCGACGTCTTCGACCCCGAGCCGATGCCGGCCGATCATCCCCTGTGGGACAGGGAGAACGTCATCATCACGCCCCACAGCACGGCCGGTTTTGAGGGTTGGGAGCTGCGGGCGCTCGAACTCTTTGCGGAGAATCTCGCGGGTCACCTGGCGGGCAAACCATTCTTCAACGTCGTCGATCCCGTCCGGGGTTACTGAGTTCCGATGTCGACGCGCCGTTCCTTCGTTCTGGTCCACGGTGCCTGGCACGGCGGCTGGTGTTGGCGTGATGTCGCCACGCTGCTATGCGGGCACGGCCATTACGTCACGACACCGACGATGACTGGGCTGGGCGAACGCTCGCATCTGCTCGGTCCCGATATCACCATCGATACCCATGTCGACGATATCGTGAATCATCTCGTCTGGAACGATCTCGCCAATGTCGTTCTGGTTGGTCACAGCTATGGTGGCGGTATCGTACTGGGCGTTGCCGACCGTGTGCCCGAGCGTCTCGCTCGCCTCATTCTGCTTGATGCCGGTTTCCTGCGGAACGGCGAAACCTGCATGGATGAACTCGCGCCGGAAGTCGCCGCCGATCGTCTGCGCCTGGCCAGGGAGACCAGCGGGGGCCTCACGCTGCCGGTGCCGCCGGCCTCGGCTTTCGGCGGTGTGACAGCAGATCAGGGGACATGGCTTGACGGCCTGCTCACGCCACACCCGCTTCGCACCTACACGACGCCACTCAGGCTCGATCATCCGCCCGGCAATGGTCTGCCTGCCGACTACATCGCCTGCACCGATCCCGCTTATGCAGTGATGGACCCTATCTGGGACCGCGTCCGCGCTGCGGGCTGGCCGTTCCATGAACTCGCCACCGGCCACGACGCCATGGTCATTGCGCCAGAAGAGACGGCAGCACTGCTGGAGCAGGTTTCGGGAGGCTAACTCTTCGCCGGATTCACCAGCATGCCGTCAGCCATAGAGCCGTCCTGGATGCGCACACGTTCGTTGACGATACGGATGCGGCCCTGGGCGATCAGTTTGAGCGCCATGGGATAGATCCTGTGTTCGGCCTCCAGAATGCGGGCGGCCAGCGCTTCTTCGTCATCATCGGGTAGCACCGGAACGGCGGCCTGGGCGATCACCGGGCCGGCGTCGAGCTCGGGCCGGGCGAAATGTACGGTGCAGCCCGAGATCATGACGCCTGCTTCGATCGCGCGGGCATGGCAGTTCAGGCCGGGAAAGGCAGGGATCAGCGAGGGGTGAATGTTGAGCATCCTGTCGCGCCATTTGCGCGTGAAATCTTCGGTCAGGATGCGCATGAAACCGGCAAGGCAGATGAAATCGCAACCGGCACGCGTTACGGCAGTATCAAGCGCGGCATCGAAACTCTCGCGATCGTCATAGGTCTTGTGGTCGACCACAACGGTTGGAATGCCTGCTGCCGATGCGCGCGCCAGGCCCTGGGCGGCGGGCCGGTTGGAAACCACCAGGCCGATTTCGGCGGGCGTGTCCTCTTGTGCACAGACATCGATCAGCGCCTGCAGGTTGGTGCCCCGTCCGGAAATGAAGACCGCGACTTTCATCAGGAAAGCCAGTCGCCCTCGAGATCGTCGATCTCGATATGTGGCGCCTGATCGGTCGTGACCAGGGTGCCGATCGTCGCCACGGTCTCGCCGTGTTCGCGGAGCACGCTGGCGACATGATCTGCCTGATCCGCCGCCACCACGAGCACCATGCCGATGCCACAGTTGAAGGTGCGCGCCATTTCGGCTGCCGCCACGGTCGAACCCTGATGGCCGCGCGCGAGCCAGCCAAAGATCGAAGGAACCTGCCAGCTGCCGGCCTGAAGTTTTGCCGCAAGGCCATCGGGCAGAACGCGTGGAATATTCTCGGTCAGGCCGCCGCCGGTGATGTGGGACAATCCCTTCACCCCGCCGGCGCGAATCGCAGCCAGACAGCTCTTCACATAAATTCGGGTCGGCTCCAGCAGGGCGCGACCGATCGTGGTTCCCGGCGCAAAAGGTGCATCGTCTGCAAGCGACTCTCCGCGAAGGCTGAGCGCGCGGCGGATCAGCGAGAAGCCGTTGGAATGAACACCACTGGATGCAAGGCCCAGCAACACATCGCCGGCCTGCATGTCAGGTGTGGGCAACATGGTGTCACGCTCGACTGCGCCGACGCAAAAGCCGGCGAGATCATAATCGCCATCGGCATAGAGACCGGGAAGCTCTGCCGATTCACCCCCGATCAGTGCGCAACCGGCCAGGCCGCAGCCTTCCGCGACACCGCCGATAATCGCAGTGCCCTTGGCAACATCCATCGCGCCGATCGCGAGATAATCGAGGAAAAACAAGGGTTCTGCGCCCTGTACGATGACGTCGTTGACGCACATGGCGACACAATCAATGCCCACCGTGTCGTGGATACCTGCATCGATCGCGAGTTTGAGCTTGGTCCCGACGCCGTCGGTGCCCGAGACCAGAATGGGATCGCTGAAACCGGCTGCCTTGAGGTCAAACAGGGCGCCAAATCCGCCCAGTGCGCCGTCGGCGCCGCTTCTGGCTGTGGCACGTGCCAGAGGTTTGATCGCAGAGACCAGGTCTTCACCGGCATCGATGTCGACACCCGCTTCCTTGTAGGTGAGGCTCGTCATACGGCCCGGCGCTCCCCATTGCCTTGTGGGTTCGTGATCAAAAGCACATGCGGGTTGTATCGAAGGCGTGTTAAGCGATTCAATCGCGTCCCGATCTGCTCTAAGGTGGCCGCACCATACGTCATGACTTTGGCTTTGCAATGAGAGAGCGACCTAACGCGACAAAGGCTGCCCTGACCGCTGTTTTTGTGTCGATTCTGATCGTCCTTGTGACGTTTCAGACGGCTGGTGCGGCTGGGCAGACCTTTACGATTCGCAATGTTGCCGTCGACGAATCGGCGGGTGATGCCCAGGAGGCGAGGCGCATTGCGATTCGCGCCGCGCAACGCGTGGCCTGGCAACGGCTGGTCGAGCGTATGGTGACGGGCGATCCCTCTCTCGTTGCCGAGCCCGATACCGAAACGCTGGAAACCCTGGTCCAGAGCCTGGAGTTCGCTGACGAAAAGATCACCACCGGGCGTTACCGTGCTGCGATTACTGTGCGTTTCCGCGCCGATGGCGTGCTGGGCTGGCTGGAACAATCGGGTGTGCCCCATGCTTCGGCGCCCAGTCCCGTCATTCTGGTCCTGCCCGTACTCCAGACCCTGGACGGCAACCAGCTCTGGGAAGAAGGCAACCCCTGGCTCGCCGCCTGGCAGCGCCGCCCCGGGTTTGGATACACGGTCGAGCTGGTTTCGCCGGTCGCGGACTTCGACGATCTCGTTGCGATCGACACCGATGCCGTCCTGTCGGGCGACTGGATCGCGATGCAGACCCTGCTGGCTCGTTATCAGGCCGATGGCGTGCTGGTCGCGCTCGCGCGTGTCTCGGGCGACCAGGTGACCCAGACCCTCACCTGGTACGAAAGTGCGCGCGGCGAGAACATTCCGGTCGACTTTCAGTTGGCGCCGGTGGTCGATGAGCCGGCAGCGTACCCGACACAAGACGTCATCATCGATACCTCGATCCTGGATGAGGTTGGTGAACTCACCAACGACCTGGGCGACGTTGTCGAAGAGGTCGGTGACACGGTAATCATCGACAGCGAGATTCTTCCCGCTGGCCAGGTCGACTATGCCGCAGCGGTCGATATCGCGCGCCAGCGCGTCAACGATTACTGGACCGCATCGAATCAGGCGCCTGAGGGCCCCGAGGCGGTCATGGTTGCCGAAGTCCCAATTCGCAATCTCTCCGAATGGGTTGATATCCGCAGCCGTCTGGCGCGCCCGGCCGCACTCAACCAGGCCCTGCCTCTGGTCGTCTCGGTCGACCATGTGCGCGTCCTCCTGCGTTACGTCGGCACACTTGAAGATCTGCGCTCGGGTCTGCGCCGCGTCGGGCTTAATCTCACGGCCCAGGGCAACACCTGGATTATCCTTCCGCTGTGACATCGGGAGACGGCCGCCAGTTCGTCTTCGGCTTTGATCATCGTCCCGCGCTGGGTGAAGAAACCTTCCTCGTTGCCGACAGCAACCGTGATGCCGTCGCCTGGATCGATCGCTGGCCCGATTGGCAGGGCCCGGTTCTGGCGCTTTTTGGGCCGGAGGGGTCGGGCAAGAGTCATCTTGCTCATGTCTGGCAACGGCGCAGCCAGGCGCATCATCTCAATGCTGCTTCGCTTGATGTCGGTTTTCTGGAGAATTGGCCGGGCGAGGGAACTGCGGTTGTCGTTGAAGACGGCGACTGTGGCGTTGACGAGGCCTGCCTTTTCCATCTGATGAATCTTGTGCGTGAAGACCATGGTTTCCTGCTGCTGACCTCGCGTGAAGCGCCTGCCCGTTGGCCCGTCGCCCTGCCTGATCTGCGTTCGCGCCTTGCCGCAGCCCAGGCCGTTGCGATCACGCGACCTGATGATGTCCTGATCGCGGCAGTGTTAGCCAAACTGTTTCAGGATCGCCAGCTTCGCGTGCCCGAAGATGTCATCGCCTATCTCGTCAGTCGTATGGAGCGCTCGTTTGCCGCGATCGGTGTTACGGTCGCCACACTCGACCGTTTGTCGCTTGCCGAACGGCGCGCTATCACCGTGCCCTTGGCGCGGCGTGTCCTTGATGCCGCGCAGGCTGAACTCGATCTGGGAGATGACTGACCATGGATATGGGACTTGCCGGCCGCAAGGCGATCGTCTGCGCTTCAAGCAAGGGCCTGGGTCGCGCCTGCGCCGGGGCGCTGGCGGCGGAGGGTTGTGATGTCGTGATCAATGGGCGCACGCCGGAGACGGTTGCGTCTACGGCTGCTTCGGTGCGTGCGGCATCGCCCGATGTCACGGTCAGTGAAGTCGCCTGCGATGTGGCGACCCCGGAAGGTCAGGTGGCCCTGCTGGCGGCTTGTCCCCAGCCCGACATTCTGGTCAACAACGCCGGTGGTCCGCCGCCGGGCAACTTCCGCGACTGGG
>JABIUG010000174.1 GCA_018700655.1 Rhodospirillaceae bacterium
ACGAACAAAATGCCTATGTGGGGCCTTTGAGGAAGGCACCGAAAGCATCAAGCTGGAGACCCAGGTGCTGATCACGGCTGATGGGCCCGAGCGGTGGACAGTTTTCCGTGGGAGGAGGTTTAGGCCCCCACAAAGCCAAGCAGGGGGAGATCGTCCCCCGCGTCGGCAGCCCTGAGCGCGGCGATATAGGCCTCGCGGCGTCCGCCTGTCTGCTGGATGTCCTGACCCGCCGCCCAATCGATCGGTGCATGCCCGAAAGAGTCTGTCACAAATACGTCGGCGGCAATGCGTGCATGGCGTCAGTTTCCGTTTGGGAACAGATGGATCTGTACAAGCCGATGATGAAACCGCGCACCGGCTTCCAGAGGACTGTAAGTCTCGTGCTGCGCCCAATATCGGACATCGCCCAGCAGCCTTACCAACTGCGGTGCGATATCGGCGGGATCAACCCCGATGTTCTTTTCGGTCAGGCGGAATTTGCCGGCCCAGCGCCAGACCTCGCCGAACAGCCGGCGAGGCAGTTCGCGAATCCAGACCGCATGGAGAACATCGCGCTTGCGCGTCCGGTCAAGCCAGTAGAGGCCGTTGGTGATGTTCGCCTGTTCCAGTTCGTTGAGCTCGCCCCGTGTCGTGACGTGCCGAAACTTCAGGCCCGCCATGTCATCGGGGTCAAGCGGGGTCGCGCCGTCCGGCTCGGCCGCGATGCCGCTCACGGCAAGAGCAGATCGTGATGGGTTCGGATCGCTTCGCGTTCGAACCCGTCGCGTGAAGATGATCTCATGATCCGTTCTCCGACCAGAAGTCGCGCGGCATCCTGAAGAGCAGTTCCTGGGCGACCCGTTCGACCTCCGCAGTGTCCTGCTCGGGTGTCAGCGTCTGGTTTTCAAACGCCATATGCACATGGGCGCGCTCCACCATCGCCCTGGCCTTATTGCGCGCCTGCTCGGCGATCAGATCGTCCACCTTGCCGTCCTCGGGCACGATGGCATAGACGAAGCGGCAGCCCATGGCTTGGGCCATCGCCTGCATGGTTTTCAGGGACGGCCCGCCCTCAAGCTCGGCCGCCTCGGCTTGCGCGACCCGCGAGCGCGAAACCCCCATACGTCGCCCCAGCTCTGCCGCCGACATGCCAAACGTGCGGCATCCCTTGTTTTAGTGAAACTCCAAGCGCCTGACCCTATGTAGCGCCGTGGCTGACGCGCTGCTAACGGCGCGCCAGCCCGCGCCGCCCTCAGATGAGTGCCAAGAACATGAGTGCCGTTTGCACGGCCATCAGAACTAGCATCCACCACAGAACTGAATTTTCGTCAGCCATCACCTGTGATCCTCCTTCCACTTCCGGGCGAGATTTGTGCTCAACATCATTGGATGTTCACAACTCGAGGCTTCAGCTTCACAATCGGCTCTCACCCATCGAAGATCGCCAAGTCTCGGAAGTCAGAGGATATTCGCTGACCCGAATCACGTTCGGCGAATTCTAATATGTTTCCCAAACATATTTCTTGTTGGTGAAGTTGGAATCCATCGGCGGCCGTGGTGTCCCACCTCGACACCCCCACCCCCCAATGCTAAACACCGCGCCATGTCGAAACTGCGCCTGATAGACGCGGCCAGCCCGCGAATTACGGACCCGGTTCTTATCTAGAAGAGCCGGGTAATTCCGTTTGTTTCCCTTTGCGCACCGACCACCGGATTTCGTGACATGACCGCCGACTACAAGTCGACCCTGTTTCTGCCCCAGACCGAGTTTCCCATGCGCGCGGGCCTGCCCAAGCGCGAGCCTGAAGTGCTGGGACGCTGGGAGAAGAATGACCTCTACGCCACCCTGCGCGCAGACAGCGCGGGCCGAGAGAAGTTCATCCTGCATGACGGCCCGCCCTATGCGAACGGCCATCTCCATATCGGCCACGCGCTCAACAAGATCCTCAAAGACGTCATCAACCGGTCCCAGCAGATGCTGGGCAAGGATGCCAATTACGTGCCGGGCTGGGACTGCCATGGTCTTCCGATCGAATGGAAGATCGAGGAGCAGTATCGCGCGGCGGGCAAGGACAAGGATGAGGTCGATATCGTCGAGTTCCGGCGCGAATGCCGCGAGTTTGCCGACAAGTGGATCACCATCCAGGCCGAGGAATTCAAGCGCCTGGGCGTGATCGGCGATTGGAAGCAGCCCTACACCACCATGACCTATGCCGCCGAGGCGCAGATCGTGCGCGAGCTCGGCAAGTTCGTCATGTCGGGCGAGCTTTATCGCGGCTCCAAGCCGGTAATGTGGTCGTGCGTCGAAAAGACCGCGCTGGCCGAGGCCGAGGTCGAATATCACGAGCACAAATCGCCCACGATCGATATCGCCTTTCCCGTGGTGAAGACCTCCGTGCCGGAGCTTGAGGGCGCTGGCATCGTGATCTGGACGACGACGCCCTGGACCATCCCCGGCAACCGGGCGATCGCCTATGGCCGTGATTTCGATTACCGCCTGATCGAGGTCACCGAGATCGGTGAGAAGTCCGGTGCCACCGTCGGCAGTAAGATCGTACTGGTCGCCGAGCTGATGGCCGAAGCGATGGCACGCTGCGGCATCACCGGTCACAACGAACTCGCCCGCATCAAGGGCAGCGACATTGCCGGGACCGTTTGTGCCCACCCGTTCCGCGGCCAGGGTTATGAGTTTGACGTGCCGGTGCTTGAAGGCGGCCACGTCACGACCGAGCAGGGCACGGGTTTTGTCCATATTGCGCCCGGCCACGGCGCCGAGGACTGGGTCATCGGCATCGAGAACGGCATCGAGGTGCCCCACACGGTGAGCGAGGACGGCAGCTATTTCGATCATGTCCCGCTGTTTGCCGGTGCGCGCGTGCTCACCCCGGAAGGCAAGGACGGCGACGCCAACGGGCGGCTGATCAAGGCGCTGATCGAGTCGGGCTGCCTGCTGGGCAAGGGATCGCTGCGCCACAGCTATCCCCATTCCTGGCGCTCGAAGGCTCCGCTCATCTTCCGCAACACAAGCCAGTGGTTCGTGTCGATGGAGACCGGTGGTCTGCGCGACAAGGCTTTGAAGGCGATCGACGAAACACGCTGGGTCCCGTCCTCGGGCGAGGCGCGTATCCGCGGCATGATCGAATCCCGGCCGGACTGGGTGTTGTCACGCCAGCGTGCCTGGGGTGTGCCCATCGCCGTCTTCGTGAACAAGGCCACAGACGAGGTGTTGCGCGATCAGACCGTGATTGACCGCATCGCCGCAGCCGTCGAGGAAGAGGGGGCCGATGCCTGGTTCGCCAGCGATCCCCAGCGGTTCCTGGGCGGCGACCGCAAAGCCGAGGACTACGAGCAGGTCACCGATATTCTTGATGTCTGGTTCGATTCCGGCTCGACCCACAGTTTTGTGCTCGAAGCACGCGACGACCTGCAATGGCCGGCCTCCCTTTACCTTGAGGGCTCAGACCAGCATCGCGGCTGGTTCCATAGCTCGCTGCTGGAATCTTCCGGCACACGCGGGCGCGCACCGTATGACGCGGTTCTCACCCACGGCTTTGTCATGGATGGCGATGGCCGCAAGATGTCGAAGTCGCTGGGCAACGTCGTCGCGCCCCAGAAGGTGATCGAGCAGTACGGTGCCGATATCCTGCGGATCTGGGTGGTCAGTGCCGATTACAGCGAAGACCTGCGGATCAGCGGCGAGATCCTGAAATACCAGGCCGACAGTTACCGGCGCCTGAGGAATACGCTGCGTTACCTCTTGGGCAATCTCGACGGCTTCACCGAAGACGAGCGGGTCGATGTCGCCGACATGCCCGAGCTCGAGCGCTGGGTCCTGCACCGGCTCCATGAACTCGACGTTCAGATCCGCAGGGATTGCGACGATTTCGATTTCCACAGCATGTTCGTCGCGCTCCACAACTTCTGCGCCACCGACCTTTCGGCCTTCTACTTCGATGTCCGCAAGGACGTGCTTTATTGCGATGCCGCGAACTCGACCCACCGGCGGGCCGCGCGCAGTGTGCTCGACACGCTGTTCCATTGCCTCACCGTATGGTTCGCGCCGATCCTTTGTTTCACCGCCGAGGAAGCCTGGCTGCAGCGTTTCCCCGGTGAGACCGAGAGTGTGCATCGCCGCCAGTTCGTCGATGTTCCCGACGCATGGCGTGACGATGCCCTGGCGGCCAAGTGGCAGACCATCCGCAGGCTTCGCCGGGTCGTGACCGGTGCACTCGAGGTCGAGCGGCGCGAGAAGCGGATCGGCGCCAGCCTGCAGGCCCATCCCCATGTCTTTGCCACGGCAGCCGATATCGCGGCCCTGGAAGGCCAGGACCTAGCCGAAATCTCGATTGCATCCGCGGTCACCCTGGTCGAGGGTGAAGGCCCGGCCGATGCATTCCGGCTTGAAGATGTCGCGGGTATTTCGGTCGTTGCGAAAATGGCCGATGGATCACGCTGTGAACGCTGCTGGAAAGTGCTCGATGAGGTCGGCAGCGATCCGATTGTCGCTGATCTGTGCAACCGCTGCGCCATCGCCGTGGCCGAGGTCGCTGATGTTTCGGAGGTCAGAAACTGACCACCAGACGCACCCTTTTCATCGGCCTTGACATCGCGCTTGTCGTCTTTGCGCTCGATCAGGTTTCCAAGATGGTCCTGATCGAGTTCCTGAACGGGCTGAACTTCGAACCGATCCGTATCACGGGTTTTTTCAACATCGTGATGGTTTGGAATCGCGGGGTCAGCTTTGGTCTGTTCGGCAGCGGTGAAGAAATCACCCGCTGGCTGCTCACCGTCTTTGCCTTTGCTGTTTCCATTGGCCTTGTTTTCTTGATGCGCAAACAGACCAAGACCTTGCCCGTGGTGGCGCTGGGCCTTGTTATCGGCGGGGCGCTTGGCAATGCGGTCGACCGCATCGTCTATGGCGCGGTCGCCGACTTTTTCGACGTTCATGTCGCAGGCTGGAACTGGCCCGCCTTCAACATCGCCGATTCCGCGATCACCGTGGGTGTCATCATCCTCGTCGTGGATGCCTTGTTGACGCCCAAAAGCACCCCTAAGGTGACGCCATGAGGCAACCCTTGAGTTCCCCGATCCGAAGGATTCTCCAGGCCAGTATGGTGCTCGCCATATGTCTGGGCATAGGCGCCTGCTCGAACCTGAAAAAGTCGCTTGGCATGATCCGCAGTGCGCCCGATGAGTTCAACGTCGTGGCGCGCGCGCCGCTGGGTCTGCCCGAATCGCTTGATGAGTTTCCAGAACCGCGCCCGGGTGCCGCCCGGCCGCAGGAGCTTGAGCCGACCGCCATGGCCCAGCACGCACTGTTCGGTGGCCTTCTGTCCGATGGCAACCGCAGCAATGGTGAAGTGACCCTGATCGCGGCGGCAAACATGCATGCTCTGGAGCCGAGAGAATATCTCGTGATCGAGCCGGGCACGTCTGTCAGCCCCGAAATCCGGCAACAGGTCGACGATGAGCATCTTTACATCCTCAACGATTCGAGCTGGATTGAAGACATCAACCCGGTCACCGCATACGGTGACCCCACGGAAGTCCTGATCGACGTCGCCGCGGAGCGCCAGCGCCTCCAGACCAACGCGGCACTCGGGCGGCCCGCCAGTTTTGGCCCGTTCGAGGGCTACATCGTGGTCGAGGAGGAAAAGGCCCTGCTTGAGGATATCTTCTGACGATGGTGATCCAGCGCAATCTGGTGTCGATCGCGGCGTTGCTCGCCGTACTGGGACTTGCCGCCTGTGGTGGCGATGAACCCCTGCAGGGCCGGGGTTACCAGCCGCCCAGCGAAGTCACGTCAACCCGGACAATTCCGCTCACCGTGCCGCCCGATTATGGCGTGAGGCCGAGCGGGGATGAAGATACCGTGGTTGCCGGCGGCACCGTGGTCGACCAGGCGACCACGGTCGTGGACGTCATGCCGCTCAATCTGACCCTTGGTGAGCAGATCCTGTTGACACGGGCCGGGACCATGGATGCCGACCCCACGGTCCGCGCCTCGCTCAACCGCGAGAACGCCTTGCTGGTTGGCCAGCCGCTCTTTGTCGAGGAACTGTTGTTTGGCAGTCACCCGACCGGTGGCGTGGTGGACCTTTCGCAGGGTGGCGATGTTGAACCCGATGTCTTCATCGCACAGCCCAGCGATGATTCGAACTGGTTTGATGACACCTGGGACAGCCTGGGCCAGTGAACCTGAGTCGGGCGCGATCACCGTGTCGCGCGCTCACAGTCCCGTTATTCGCCTTGTCTTCGCCGCAATCGCGCCCTAGCTCAGTCCCCTTGCATTCATCGACTTGGAACAAGCCCGTGTCTCATTTTAGTCCGGCGATCGCTTTTGTGTTCGCGCTCCTGTTGTTCAGCCCGGCCCGCGCCGATGAACCCAACCTGTTCGGCGCAGAGAGCTTTACCCTCGATAACGGCATGGAGGTTGTGGTCATTCCCGATCACCGCGCCCCGGTTATCACCCACATGGTGTGGTACCGCGTCGGATCGGCCGATGAAGATGCCGGCAATACCGGTATTGCCCATCTGCTCGAACATTTGATGTTCAAAGGTACGGAAAAGACGCCTGACGGGCAGTTCTCCTACATCGTGGCCCGCAATGGTGGCGCGGAAAACGCCTTCACCAGCTACGACTACACCGGCTATTTCCAGAATGTCGCGCGTGACCGTCTCGAACTCGTCATGGAACTCGAGGCCGATCGCATGACAGGCCTCAACATCACCGTCGATGACGTCGAGACCGAACGTGACGTGGTGCTCGAGGAGCGGCGCATGCGGGTCGACAGCGATCCCGGCGCGATTCTCTCTGAACAGCTTCGTGCAACCCAGTACTTCTCCCATCCCTATGGCTGGCCGGTGATCGGCTGGATGCATGAGGTCGAGGCCCTGACGCGCGACGAAGTGCTCGATTTCTACCGCCGCCACTATGCGCCCAACAACGCCATTCTCGTCGTCGCCGGCGATGTCACCGCAGAGGAACTGCGCCCGCTGGCCGAACGTATCTATGGCGGCATCGCGCCGGCTGAGCTTGATCCGCGTGAACGCCCCCAGGAGCCGCCGCAGCTGGTCGCGCGCCGTCTGGTCTATGAAGACGCGCGCGCCGCGCAGGCCAGCCTGCAGATGGTCTACCTCGCGCCGACCTATGCCACGGGCCCGCAAGAAACAGCCTATGGACTGGAAGTCCTGGCCGAAGTGCTTTCAGGCTCGACCACCAGCCGACTCTACCGCCACCTCGTGGTCGAACAGCAGGTCGCGGTATCGGCGGGTGCCTGGTACAGCGGCGACAGTCTTGATCAGTCCCGTTTCGGTTTCTGGGTCGTTCCCGCGATCGGCGTGACGATCGAGGAGGCTGAAGCGGCCCTGCGTGCCGAAATCACCGAGCTCCTGGAAAACGGCGTGACCCCGGAAGAGGTCGCAAGGGTCAAGAGCCGGATGGAGGCCGATCTGATCTATGCGCGCGACAATGTCGCCTCGATCGCACGCTGGTACGGGTCCTGGCTTGCCGTCGGCCTCACGGTCGAGGAAGTCGAAACCTGGCCCGGGCGGATCGACGACGTCACGGTCGATGAAGTCAATGCAGCCGCACACGAGGTCCTTGTGCCTCAGACGGAAGTCGTCGGCATCCTTTTGCCCGTGGAGGCCGATGATGCGCTCTGATCTCTTGCGCGCCGCTGGCGCGATCGTCTTTCTTTTGCTCGCCACGCTTCCGGTCAAGGCCGCGACCGGCGATATCCAGATCCTAACGACGCCCTCGGGGATTGAAGTCTGGCTCAAGGAAGAACCTTCGATCCCGATTGTCGCGATGGAAATTGCCTTCCGGGGTGGCGCCGCGCTTGACCCTGAGGGCAAGGTAGGGCTCGTCAACATGCTGAGCGGCCTGCTCGATGAAGGCGCCGGCGAGCTCGAGAGCCAGGCCTTTCAGGACGCGATGGACGAACAGTCGATCCGCCTGAGTTTCGATACCGGGCGCGATGCGTTTTACGGTTCGCTCACGACGCTTTCGGAAAACCTCGATTCCGCGACAGAACTTTTCCGTCTGGCACTCAATGAACCGCGCTTTGATGCCGAGCCGGTCGAACGGATTCGCGGCCAGATCATGGTCGGTCTGATCCGTGATGCCGAAGACCCCCACGCCCAGGCCTGGGCCGCGTTCAGCCGCAAGGCTTTCCCCGATCATGTCTATGGCCGCCCGGTCGACGGCACGACCGAGACACTCGAGGCACTGACGGCCGGGGATTTCGCGACCTTTGTCGACGAGAACCTGACCCGTGACCGTGTCGTGGTCTCGGTCGTGGGTGATATCTCGGCCGAGGCAACCATTGCCATGGTCGAAAAGGTGCTGGGTGGCCTGCCTGCCCAAGGTGCGCCGCTCGCGATTGCCGATACCGTGGCGCAGAGCGGTGAGGTCACGGTGGTCGCGATGGATGTGCCGCAAAGCGTTCTGGTATTCGGTCTGCCAGGCCTGTTGCGTGATGACCCGGATTTCTACGCCGCCTATGTCCTCAACAAGGCATTGGGCGGTGGCGGGCTCAACACGCGTTTCTTCGAGGAAGTGCGAAAGGCGCGCGGTTTGGCCTATTCGGCCTCATCGAGTGTTTATGCCTTCGATCATGCCGGCTTATGGCTAGGTTCCGCGGGCACACAGAATGCCCGGGCGGGCGAAACACTCGATGTCATTCGCGAGATCCTGGTCGATGTTTCGGCCAACGGCATCACCGAACAGGAGCTCGATGACGCTAGGGATTATCTCACGGGCTCCTATCCGCTTCGGCTCGACAGCAACCAGGGCATTGCCAACATGCTGCTGTCGATCCAGCTCGACGAGCTCGGCGTAGGATATCTTGATGAACGCAACGGTTTCATCGATGCGGTCACGGCCGAGGATGTTCAGCGTGTTGCAGCCCGTCTGCTCCATGCCGACGATCTTCTGGTCGTCGTCGCCGGTCAGCCTGAGGGGATAACTCCGAGCGCCGCCGTCGAATGAGCTTACGCCGACTGCCTGGTTGAGCGATGATCGGCACCGATCATGACCTACAGACTTTCGATCAGTCCGACCGGATCCGACGATCCAGACCTCGACCGTAGCCTGGTTGCTGCGGTTGAACGTGTGCGCGTCGACCTGGCGGCTGGTGACCTCGCCTGCCTGACGGTGGCCGGCGATGGCGCTGAACTTGTTGTGCTGCAGGATGAGGCCGAGCGGATTGCAGCGGGTGCCGATGACGTGCTCGTCCTGGGCATTGGCGGCTCCAGCCTTGCTGCCCAGACCCTGGTTGCGCTGGCACCTGGCCAACGTGGGCCGGTTCGCCAGCACCTGTTCGACAACATCGATCCCCAGACCTGGGCGGATATGCTTGGCGGTCTCCAGCCCGAAAGAACGCATGTGCTTGCCGTCTCCAAATCGGGCGGTACCGCCGAGACCCTTTGTCAGACCCTGCTTGCGGTGGACTGGCTCACCGCTGCCGGTTGTACCCTTTCAGAGCACCTGACGGTCATCAGTGAGCCTGGCCCCCGCCCTCTCCGTGATTTCGCAGAGGCTGCAGGCGCTCGGGTGCTCGATCATGCTCCCGATATCGGCGGACGGTTCTCGGCTCTCTCGCTGGCTGGTCTCCTGCCTGCTCTGCTCGCCGGTCTGGATGCTTCTGCCGTGCGCCAGGGTGCGGTTGCGGTGATCGACGGGTTGCTGCGTGACGGGCTGCAAAGCCCGGTTGCCCTTGGCGCCCGATCGCTTGTCGGGCACGAACGCCGTGGTATCGCGGTCCAGGTCGTGATGCCCTATGCCGACCGGTTGGGAGCCCTGGCCCGATGGTGGTCCCAGATCTGGGGCGAAAGCCTGGGCAAGGACGGCAAGGGCTCGACCCCGTTTGCGGCGACCGGCGTGACAGACCAGCACAGCCAGTTACAGCTCTGGTGCGATGGGCCCAAGCGCCACATGGTCACGGTCCTGGGTGTTGCGCCCGATGGGGTCGGCCCGGTCATGACGACGGACCACGATGCACTTGGTTATCTTGATGGCCGCACGATGGGTGACCTGCTTGGCGCCGAACGTGAAGCGACCTGCGAGTCCCTGATCGCTGCCGGTGTTCCCGTGCGCCGTTTCATGGTCGACCGGGTCGACGAAAGGGCGCTGGGTGCGTTGTTCGCCCATTTCATGCTCGAGACCATCCTGGTTGCCCACATGATGGGTGTCGATCCGTTCGGCCAGCCGGCGGTCGAAGTTGGCAAACAGCGCGCGCGCGACAAACTCAAGGCGATGGGCTGATGCGTGTGATCCGCAGGCTATCGGAGACCACGGTTAACCGTATTGCGGCAGGCGAGGTGATCGAGCGGCCGGCTTCGGTCGTCAAGGAGCTGGTCGAAAACGCGATCGATGCCGGTGCGACCAGGATCGAAGTCACCGTCAACGCCGGCGGCAAGAGTTTCATTGCCGTGGCCGATGACGGTGTCGGCATGGAATCAGAGGATCTCCTGCTGGCGGTTGAGCGCCATGCGACCTCGAAGCTTTCGGACGATGACCTCACGGAAATCGCGACTCTGGGTTTCCGTGGCGAGGCGCTGCCCTCGATCGGCGCTGTCGCACGGCTGCGTATCGTCACACGCCAGTACAGTGCCGACAGCGGTTGGGAAATCAGGGTCGAAGGCGGCAAAGTTCGCGCCCCGGAACCGGCGTCCCGCAGCCCAGGCACGACGGTCGAGGTCGCCGATCTGTTTTTTGCGACACCGGCGCGGCTGAAGTTCATGAAGTCGGAGCGATCCGAAAATGGCGCGGTGAGCGACGTCGTCAAACGGCTCGCGATGGCCCATCCCGAGATTGCGTTTTCGCTCTCGTTGGACACACGCAAGAGCCTCAACTATGGCGCGGAAGCCGGCGACCTGTTCGACGCCCGCCTCAAACGCCTGGGTGCGGTGATGGGGCGGCCCTTCCAGGACAACGCCGTTCCGGTCGATGCGCTGCGCGATGATGTCCACCTGACCGGTTTTGCCGGCCTGCCGACACTCAACCGGCCGACGTCGCAGGGCCAGTTCCTGTTCGTCAACGGCCGCCCGGTCAAGGACCGCCTGTTGCTCGGCGCCGTGCGTGGCGCCTATCAGGACGTGCTCGCTTCCAACCGTTATCCGATGCTGGCGCTTTTCGTCGATGTTCCGGCGCGCAAGGTCGATGTCAATGTGCACCCGGCCAAGGCCGAGGTCCGGTTTCGCGACAACCAGCTCGTGCGCGGCCTGATCGTTTCGGCCCTGCGCGCCGCCCTTGCGGCCGCCGGGCATCACGCTTCCAGTACGGTGGCCGAGGACACGCTTGCGAAGTTCCGCCCCGGTGGGGGCTTTGAAGCGCCAGCGCCCCATCTCTTTGCCGAACGCCGTCCGTCCTATCACGGCGGCATGGCCGAGGCTGCCGCGGCCTATCACGCGCCGCTGAAGGCCGATTACGCGCCGGCCGGACGCGTCGATCAGGGCGAGGATAGCGCACCCCAGGGCGCCCAAGCTGCGATCGATGCCACGGGTTTCCCGCTGGGTGCTGCGCGCGGCCAGCTTCACGAGACCTATGTCGTCGCCCAGACCTGCGATGGTATCGTTGTGGTCGATCAGCATGCCGCCCATGAACGGTTGGTTTATGAACGCATGAAACGCCAGATCGCCGAGGAAGGCGTCGGACGCCAGCTCCTGCTGCTGCCCGAAGTCGTCGATCTTGAAGAAGACGCGGTTGATCGCATCGTGGCGCGCGCGGCCGAGCTGGCCGAACTGGGCCTGGTTCTGGAACGGTTCGGCCCCGGCGCAGTCGTCGTGCGGGAAACACCGGCTCTGCTGGGCGAGACCGATATCGCCGGCCTGATCACCGATCTGGCTGATGAACTGGCGGAGTTCGACCAGGCGCTGTCGCTCAAGGAGCGGCTCGAACATGTCTGCGGCACCATGGCCTGTCACGGCAGCGTGCGCGCGGGACGCCGGCTCAATCCGGTCGAGATGAACGCCCTGTTGCGCGAGATGGAGGCGACACCCAATTCGGGCCAGTGCAACCATGGCCGCCCGACCTATGTCGAACTGAAACTCGCCGATATCGAACGCCTGTTTGGTCGGCGCTGAGGGCCTCGTTGTGGCCACGCCCCGGGTTCTTGTCCTGTCGTTCTGCCATACCCGCAATTTCGGCGACCGTCTGGGTTTCCACCTCCTGAACGCGGTCCTTCCACCGGATGCAGAGACCGTCTTCCAGCCGATGTCGCCCTTTCGCAAGCCGCCGCATGATTCCTGGGATCTCGTCATCGTGGGGATCGGCAACAGCCTGAACCCGAGCAATGCCAAGGTGCTTTATGACCCTCTGATGCGCCTGTTCGACACCAGCCGCCATGTCGTCGGAATTTCCGGGACGCAGTACCGCGAGCTCTTCGTCGAGGAACGGCTCATCGGGCTGCTCGGCCGGTTCGATCACTGGTATGCCCGCTATGGTGATGACCTGGCGCTTTATGGTGGCCATGCACGCAAGGCCAGCCATCTGGGCGACTGGCTGATAGATGCCTTTCCGCTCACCCGCCCGACCCGTGATTCCCTGCTCAGGCTGGAAGCCGACGTGATGACCAAGCGCCACCCGCTCGACTGGTTGATCCGCGAGATCCAGGCTCACCGTCATGTATTTTCGCCGCGGCTTCACACCCTGCTGTGCGCGCTTTGCAGTGCTGAGAGGGTCGCCTATGTCGAACAGTTCGAAGATGACGAACACCCGGAGGTCGCCTCCGGCAAGTTCAATTCCATGCTGCAGGATATCTTTGGCCGGAGTTATGCCCAACGGGATCTCTTCACGGTCGACCGCGACGCGGTGATCGCCTATCGCCGGTTCGTGCGGGGCAATATTGGACGCCTGCGCAGCGATATCGGCGAACTGATCTGAGCCTCAGGACCCGCCGTAGCGCAGAGAAACCAGGCGCGTATCGCCATAATGTCGGTCATCAATGGTCTCGAAGCCCTCGGGAGCTTCAAAGGCTGCTTGCCGGTGGAGTTCGACGACGGCCAGCGCCTCGGGCGCGAACCAGCCGCCGGCTTGCAGGTTGATGAGCACGTCTGCGGCAACTTCCAGGCGGTAGGGCGGATCCATGTAAACCAG
>JABIUG010000175.1 GCA_018700655.1 Rhodospirillaceae bacterium
CTGGTTCATCACCCCGTAGCCGTGAGCGCGGCCCGTCAGACTGCTGGCCATCTGATGTCCCCAGAGGCCGGCGGCGTCCTGCCCTGATGCGATGCCTTCGGCATACATCCTGATGGCCGGAAGCACGTACTTATCGCCGGTGAGCAAATGGTATTCCGTCAGGACCAACATTTTGTAGCCCCAGTACCAGCTGACATAACTCCCCGACGTATTTACCAATACGTTGGGATCTTTCGGTGGCTTGGCCCAATCCACTTCATGCAGATGATCGCGGACGTGTTGGACGTACTTTTCTTCTCCGGTAGCCAACAGACCGAGCAGGCCGATCTGCAGCCGACCGTACGGGCTGCGCGCCTTCTTCGAGGCGATGTGATCGGCGGCTTCGGTGACCAATGCGTCCGTTTTCGGGCAGTCGTAGGGCGCGGTGTCGCTGAAGGTGTCCGGTCCCACGACGTCGAGTTGAAGCGTAACGCGCTGCAGTCTGCGCCCGCCGTCCTTGCGTCGGACCATTAGTATGAGCTGGCCCTTGTTTTTGTCGGTGCGTGCCTCGGCGATGGCGGCGGCGAACTCGAATCGGACACGCTTGAGGAACGGCATCCGTCCCGCGCCAACGACCTGGTCGCCTGGCCAGATCTTACCATCAGCAGGCGAGCCTTCATCCACTGCCTTGACGTTGAACGCTCTTTCCCCTGCTATCAGCGCGGTGATGCCGGTCGGGCCCATGTGCTGGGTCGCGGAAGTGCCCTCTGCCGCCGCAGGCTGTGGTGCCAGAAACAGTACGGAGGTCAAAAAAGAAAACGCCAGGATCTTGATGGTCTGTCTCATACTCTTAAGTTTTGTCATCATGCTATTAGCTGGTAAGTCCTGTATCACTTGTTACCGATCTGGATGCCTTTGGGTGCCCGCGTCCCGCTCATGCTCAGTAGCCGGCCCGTTGCTGAGTCGTGAACGGCCGATGTGCCCGAACGACCGGACGACCAGGTCATGCTGATCTTGCCGTCTTTTTCAGTGAACCGGCCGCCATAGGTCTTGTTGTTGCTGACAAAACGGCTCCAGAGTAGCTTGCCGTCCTTGACGCACATTAGCATGCACTCACGCCAGATGAGCGTGCTGCCGTCCTTGCGCTCAACCGGGCGTGCGTGTTCCCTGTGTTTTCCTGCAGGGAAAACTACGGTGTGATAGTCGACGAGTTGCTTCTCGAAAGTTTCATCCCTCATCGGCAGGTCGCTGATCACGTACAGGTCGCTCCCGCTAACCAGAAAAGTCATCGGCACCTGGCCGGGCATCGCCCAGTTGCGCGATTCCTGCAGCGCACCGCTGGTCGCATCGAAGCGATAGAGCGTGTTCTTCGTGCCGCAGTAAATCGACGAGCCAATCATCTGGCTGCGGGGCAGTTGGAAGCCATCGGCGTATTGTGGAACGATCGACCGGCCCCAGCGCAGCTTGCCGGTTTCCAGGTCGACTGCGTAGACCGCGTTGGCGCTGACCACCACGACGTTGTTGCCGTGCACGCCGAGGATCTCGTGTCCGCGGAGGATCGGCGTGCGCCAAAGGCGGCGGCCAGTCGCCTTGTCGAGCGCGAACAGGTAGCCGGTGAACTTGGGCATGCAGATGACCTTGTCCTCGGTCACGATCTGAGCGCCCAGGCACCGCGGGCTGGCGGGCAGCGAGTAGCCATCGTTGGTCAAGGGCCGGAAGAAGTGGATCCACTCCAATTCGCCGTCGCGGGCATCCGTGCGGATGACGTGGCCGTCATTGCTACAAAAGAAGAAAGCCCCCTCTCTGATCTGGGGCGACACCGCTCTGAAACAACTGAGACTCGGCGACATGTTCGTACCAGCGATCGGATAGACGCGCGTCCAGCGATGTTCGAGGTTCCCCCTGGCAAAACTACTCAACGACACCTCGCCCCAGTTCCGGGACTCGACGTGACCATAGAGGCTACGCCAGGGCTGCTGGAGTTGGACGGCGAAAATGTTGCCGTCGGCGGCAGTCGGGCTGCCGATCGTTCGGTATCGAAAGCGTGATTGCGGACCGTGCGGGTCCGTTGTGTTGACAACTCCACCGTCAGCAGTACGAAGCGTCACCATTGGGCGCGTGCCCAAACCGTTGCCGGCCCAACTCGCCGCGACATGCTTCTCGTCGAGTAGCGGAAGAACCCGACCGGCTCCCGCCCCCGCGACCGGGCGGCCCACACCCGTCTTACCTGCTCTGGGGATATTTACTCGGTGGGCATGATTCCAGATGGGTTTGCCTGGGTTCGTCGCGTCGTACATCACCAATTGCCCGTCGCTGCTGGCCAGCAAGCGATCGCCCCGCCGCTGCAGGTCGATGTTGAAGACCAGTTGATTGGTAGCACCTGGCGTTGCGGGGGGCAGCCGGACCGTGTGCAGCTTGAGCGAGGCCAGCGTGGGCGGTGGCGCTTGGTCGGCGACCTCTTTGACGAGCACGGCCCTGATCGCCGCGGCCTTCTCTTGCTTGCCGTACCAAGGCCAGGCGGCATTCGCATCGATGCCTTCAAAGGCTTTGGCCACAACATCGGGCTCAGCGAACTGCGCCAGGCTGACCCACAGGCCGACCTGCGCCTGCTCACGCAGCTCCTTCGCCTCGGCGTGCCGGAGCACATCTTGGAAACTTCGGTAGGCGGCCTGCGATTCGCCTTGGAAAACGTTCTGCTGCGCGGACTTGAGTAGCCCCGCCTGGGCCGAGGCCGACCACGGGTAACGTCTGAACAGTTCCAACGCGCTGGGTGCGTTGTCTGGCTTAACGGTGGCCTGCTTGAACCCGGCCTCCTGCAGCTCGCGCAGCGCGAACAGGTCCGCATCCGGGCTGGAGATCAGGTGGGTGTTCAAGGCCTGCTCGGTCTTCACAAACCCGCGGCCGTCGAGCCAGGGCATGTTGGCAATCTTCTTCGTCTGGCCATAAAAACCGTCGAGCACCTGCGGCGACGCGTTGGCCAGGTCGCCTAACGCCCCTTCCCACTCCGCCGCGTCCGTCCCAACCACACCGGCCAGGTCGATGAATGCCAGCGGACTGCCCTTGATCGGCGGGCTGCCGGGGACATCCGGGCCCTTCGCGTCGTAGACGAACTTCGTGGTGTCCTTGCGCCAGGCCCGCTTGATGTAGTCGGGCAGGTTGAACTCATCGCGGTTCGCCTCCCAGACCTCGCGTACTTCTTCGCTGGGCGCGACACCGGTCATGTCGGCGGCGACCTGCTCGTAGAGCTCGAGCACCTCGGGCAGGTTCATCAGCCTCGCGCAGCGGGC